>CAJOLD010000010.1 GCA_905235435.1 uncultured Lachnospiraceae bacterium | reverse complement strand
CGTGGATTCAGGGATTGCTCCCCTTACCTACAGGTCAATGGTCCGCCGTGAGCTCTACCGTCTTTTAGCGTGGATCACTAAAGTGCCAACAAAGCAAGTTCGTAGATAGCTCGAACCTTGAAGAGTCTAAAGCTCTTTCAGGATGCCTCCGGTGTTGATTGAGTTACATGCCGTTTATGACGGCGCAAGCCGGCTTACAACGGCTTAGGTGCCTGTTTTCACAGCGGGATGGCAGGGTCAAGGCTGCGAAGCACCGCCGCAGGCGGCCCGGCCTTGATGCTGGCAGCACGCTGTGATACCTCACACCACATTGCCGGTAATCATGCCCCACATAAAGCAGGCAAGCTCCCGGGCAACAGCGGTTTTTGCTACATTCGTCTTCTTGTTGTTTTTAAGAACCATGTGATAGTACTTTCTGCGCAATCGTTCGTTGGCTTTGTCAGCATAAGCAATCACCTCCGCCGGATTTCCATCCTGCCTGGCTTTTAGCGCTTTGGATTTATAGCCGATATGTCCGTGACTGTAACTTTGTGCCGCTTCTACCAGCAAACAGCGAACATGACGGTTTCCGGCCTTTGTAATCCCAAGGCGGTTCTGGCTGTCACCACTCGAATCCTCGCCGGGCGTAAGTCCAATGTAGGAAGCAAAGTGCTGAGCAGAGCCAAAGCGCTTAAAATCGCCAACTTCAGTAAGCACCGCCAGAGCGGTCACCGTTTTGACACCAAGAAAACAGGACAGCTTTCCGACATTCTCCCGGTAGGTTTCATTTGATGCGAGCTCCTCGATACGTTTGTCGAACCGCTCCAGCTTGTCGGTGAGATTGTCATATGTCAGGAGATACTCCTGCAGAATCTCCGCATATAATCCTTCTGGTTTTAAGGCTCTGAGCCATTTCAGATGGGCCTGCGTCCAGTAATTGGCTGTACCATCAAACCTGTAGTTGTGCCGCAGGCAGAAGGAAAGGATCTGCTGTTTTACCTTTTTGAGGGCAAGCTTGTGATCGTCCCTCATACGGATATATTCCTTGGTCTGCTCATCCTGTTCTGTCGGGATATGGACCGGTGAATAATCGTGATGGGCCAGACACCTGGCAATAAGTGCAGCGTCACGCTTATCTGTCTTGACCTTTTTCCTGCCCTTCTGCTGAACCATGGTAGTAGGTGCGAGGATGACGCATTTTACCTTATGATTCATCAGCTGGTGATACAACGTGAATCCGAGGCAGCCAGCTTCATAGCCGCATATGAAAAGGGCATCATCTCCGTAATGGAAACGCATGGCCTCGATGTAGTTGATGACTTTGCTGTAATGACCATCAACCTTCTGAGGGTATTCGGCTTTCTCTTTCTCATTTGTGTAACAGCAGAGAAAGAAAGTATCCTTGTGAACATCCATTCCAACGTAAACTGTGCTATACTTCATTTGATGACTGTATGCGGTAATCCCTGTTACTATTTGTCTTTGTCGACTTGTATTATACAGGTAAATCCACGGGCCTACAAATCGGAGGTCATTACATATTGTCTTTATTACCTTCCGGAAGCCTGTCGCCGCGGGCGAAGGCAGACCAACCCTGGGATTTTCGAGGTTTGCACTGCTCAGCTTGGCTCAGCTAGTAGCAAAAAGCAGCGCAGTGAGCCTATATTACCGAGTTGCACTGCCATGTTTCAGAGGCCTGGCAGATCAATATGAATATTTCCAAAATTGCACTGCCCCGAAAGCAGCGTTATTTCCAATATTCCCCCATGTGCACTGCCCGAATTTTCGTGGTCAAAACTGGTTTACGGACCGGCAAGGACATACCCGACAAATGCACTGCCGGGCGGGCAGCGCACCTAGCCTGTTTTCCCAAGATGCACTGCTAGGCCCTAAAAAGGCTTACGGATCAAATGGCTTATTTCCCAAAGTGGTCTGCCCGCCCCTTTTCAGATGGCAGTGCCGGGAGGCGATTTCCCCCAACTGCGCTGCCCGGCCCCAAAAGGCGGGCAGTGCAGTTTGTCCTAAATCCACATCTGGTCTGCCCGGCGCGGTATTGAACCCGGCAAGTCAATAAAAAATAGTCGCGACTTGCTTTAATACCTACCGGCAGCCGGCGGCCGCGGGGAGTCGCGCGCGCACCGCGAGGCACAAGTGCCACACGCACCGCGCACGGAACGAGAGGATTGCAGAAGGTTTCGCATCTTGCGCGTCCTGATTGACCTGCGTCAGGGAAAGCGATACAATACGAAAGACAAATGAATAGCCGGTGTATCTGCGCAGCGATGCGCGGCGCGTTTTTAAAGAAACGCGTCACAGGAATACGGATGAAAGTTCCGGGCTATCCCAGTAACCGTGAAGCGGACGAAAGCGCGGGAAGAAGCCACTGCGAAAGCGGGAAGGCGCGCGAGTAGGATGATGCCAAGCCGGGAGACTTGTTTATACCGTGAAATGATGATCCTCTGGGGGTGGGTGATGCTATTGGGCCGGCGGCTGTGCTGTCAGCCTGTTTAGTGTTCCTCAGGGAGGGACACTTTTTTGATGCCAGGGTCCCAAAGAAACGAAGCAATTCGTGGCATCATATAAAAAGCTTTATTCCATCTCGCTGCTTCATTTGATCATATTAAAGGAGGTACACAGATATGTCCAAAAAACACTTACTTATTCTTCTGGCAGCGCTGACGCTTGGGAGCAGCCTGACCGTCCTTGCCGATGAGGGCATCACCGTGACGGATATGTATGGCAGGGAGATCACGCTGGCGGAGCCGGCCACCCGTGTCGTGGCCCTGCAGCCGTCAGACTGCGAGATCCTCTGCGCGATCGGATGTGAAGACGCGCTCGTGGGGATCGGCGAGTACTGTGATTATCCGGAATCCATCCTGGGTACGCGCGTCGTGCAGTCCGGAGAGGAGACCAACATCGAGGAGATCCTGGCTTTGGAGCCGCAGGTCGTTCTGATGAACGATATGGCGCAGAGCGAGGAGCAGGTCAAGCAGCTGGAGGATAACGGGATCAAGGTCGCGGTCAGCCATGCCTCCGATATTGAGGGTGTGTATGAAGCCATCCGCATGGTCGGTCAGCTGATGGGCAGGGAGGAGAACGCCGAGGCGCTCATCACCGACATGCAGACGACCTTTGAGGAGATCAAAGAGAAAACGGAAGCGGAAGAGGAAGAGGAAGAGGAAGAAAAGACGGTCTACTTCGAAGTTTCTCCTCTTCAGTGGGGACTGTGGGCTGCCGGAAAAGGGACCTTCATGGATGAACTGGCGGGCATCTGCGGCCTGACCAACATTTTTGAGGATGTGGATGACTGGGCCGCCGTCAGCGAAGAGCAGGTGATCGCTCGGGATCCGGACTATATTGTGACCATCACCATGTACTACGGAGATGGGCCGACTCCCGTGGAAGAGATCATGGAACGTGAGGGATGGCAGGATATGAAGGCGGTGAAGAACGGACAGATCTTCAACGCGTCCGATTCCAACGCGCTGTCCCGTCCGGGCCCGAGGCTGAAGGACGCGGCGGTAGAACTCTATAACTTCATTTATGGTGAGGGCTCCGGAGAGACTGCCGCGGAGGCTGAGACCGAGGAGGCTGCTCCGGCCGCGTGATGAGCAGGCAGGAAACTTCCGGGGAAGAGACTCTGACAAAGGGATAATGGAGTATGAAAGACGCCCGAAACTTAAAAAGGGAACGGCTTGCCCCCGCCACCTACGTGCTCCTTGCGGCAGTGCTGCTTGTGACAATGATCCTGTGCGTATGTGCGGGCAGCGTCCGCATCTCCCCGGGAGATACGGTCACCGCCGTATGGAATACCCTGTGGGGGAAGCCCGTTCCGGAGAATATCGCGAAAAACATCATACTGAATGTAAGGCTCCCGAGGGTCCTGTGCGTTGCGCTCTCAGGAGCCTCCCTTTCCCTGTGCGGCGCCGCCATGCAGGGGCTGCTGCGCAACCCGCTGGCGGATGGCTCCACCATAGGCGTCTCTTCCGGGGCGTCGCTGGGGGCGCTGATCGCCATGGCGACGGGTTTTACGCTTCCGGGGTCCGCTTACGGAGGCGTCATGGTCCTTGCCATGCTGTTTGCGTTCGGCTCTCTGGTCCTGATCCTGTCCCTGGCATACGCGCTTGACCGGTCCCTGGCCACCAACAGCATCATTCTCATCGGTGTGATCTATACGATGTTCATTTCCAGCATCATCTCGCTGATCATCACCTTTTCGAGCGAACATGTCCGCTCCCTGAATTTCTGGACGCTGGGGTCCTTTTCGGGGGTAAACTACGACCAGGTCAAACTGCTCTGTCTGGCGCTGATCATCTGCGGAGGCATTCTGCTGCACCTTGGCGATGAGCTCAATGCCTTTGCCATCGGGGAGGACAATGCCCGCCATGTGGGCGTGAACGTCAAACGGGTCAAGCTGATCGTTCTGATCACGATCTCCGTGCTCATCGGCGTGTGTGTCTCCATCTCCGGCACCGTCAGCTTTGTCGGCCTCGTGATGCCGCACATTGCCCGCATGCTGGTCGGCCCCAATCACAAAAGGCTGCTGCCGGCCTCTCTGTTCTCCGGGGCGATCTTCCTTCTTCTGGCGGATCTTACGGCCAGGACGCTGATGAGTCCGGTGGAATTATCGATCGGCGTGGTCACGTCGCTGGTCGGTGCTGTGGCTTTTGTGATCATATTTTACCGGACCGGAAAGGCAGGGTGAGAGAATGCTGCGCGGAGATCATATTACTGTCCGCTATGGAGAGCATACCGTAGTGGATGACGTGTCTTTTCAGCTGGAGGAAGGTCAGTGGCTCATGCTGGCAGGACCGAACGGAGCGGGAAAGTCCACGCTGATCGAGGCGATCGCCGGTGGCGCGGTGTATACCGGGAGGATCGAACTTGGCGGGAAGGACATCCGCTCTCTGAAATCGGGGCAGCTGGCCAGGAAGATCGGCGTTCTTTCGCAGAAGAATACGGTCAGTTATGCCTACTCGGTGGAGGAGGTCGTCGGTCTTGGCAGGTATGCCTACCGGCAGGGAATCCTTTCCGGCGGGCAGGATGAGGACAAAGAGCAGGTGGAGCGGGCGCTCCGGCTGACCGGACTTGAGGATCTGCGCCGTGCCAGCATGCTGACGCTCTCGGGGGGAGAGCTGCAGCGCGTATTTCTTGCGCAGGTATTTGCCCAGGATCCGGAGATCCTTATCCTGGACGAGCCCGCGAATCATCTGGATATCAATTACCAGCAGCAGATCTTTTCTCTGATCGGGGACTGGCTGAAAACGCCTGGGCGCGCAGTGCTGTCCGTCGTGCACGATCTGAGTCTTGCGAAGCGCTGCGGGAGCCACGCGATCCTGCTGAACAACGGGAAATGTGAAGCGTCGGGCCGGATAGAGGATGTGCTGACGCCGGCCAATCTTGACCGTGTGTATGATATGGATGTCTCTGCCTGGATGAAGGGGCTGCTGTCGCAGTGGCTATGACATCCGTCTGAAATAAAGGTTGCATTGGCCCCTCTTTGTGTTATCATAGCAATGTACCTACATATAACATACAATGAGAATACTGACGGAAAGGGGAATGATATGTACAGCAGCTTTGAGTATTATACGCCGACAAAAATGATCTTCGGAAAAGGCGCGGAGGATCGCGCCGGGGAAATGGTAAAGGCATACGGCGCCACGAAGGTGCTCATCCATTACGGCGGAGGTTCTGCCGTAAGATCCGGCCTGCTCGGCAGGGTGGAGAAGAGCCTTGAGGATGCCGGGATCGCCTATACGACGCTGGGGGGTGTTGTGCCGAATCCGCATCTTGACAAGGTCTATGAGGGCATTGAGCTTTCCCGCAGGGAAGGCGTGGACTTTATCCTTGCGGTCGGCGGCGGCAGCGTTATCGATTCCTCAAAAGCGATCGCCCTTGGCCTCGCCAATCCGGAGGATGACGTCTGGGATTACTATATCAGGAAAAAGACGACGGATAAGGCCTTCCCCATCGGCTGCATCCTGACCATCGCGGCCGCGGGCAGCGAGATGAGCAACGGTTCGGTCATCACCAACGAGAAGAACGGCCTGAAGAGGGATTTCGGCGGAGAGTGCCTCCGCTCCAAATTCTCGCTTCTGGATCCGGAGCTTACGATGACGCTTCCGGAGTATCAGACGAGCAGCGGCGCGGCGGATATCCTCATGCATACCATGGAGCGCTTCTTCAACCGCTGTGACAACATGGAGATCACCGATGCGATCAGCATCGGCCTGATGCGCACGGTCATGAAATATACGAAGATCCTCGTCGATCATCCGGACGATTACAGCGCGAGAGCGGAGCTGATGTGGGCCGGGAGCCTTTCCCACAATGACCTGACAGGCTGCGGCTGCGAGGGCGGCGACTGGGCTACCCATAACATGGAGCACGAGATGGGCGGCATGTTCGACGTGGCCCATGGAGCAGGTCTGGCGGCGATCTGGGGAAGCTGGGCAAGGTATGTGCACCATGCAGCTCCGGACCGCTTTGTGAAATTCGCGGTGGAAGTGATGGGCGTGACGCCCGGCGCGGATGATGAGGAGACGATCGAGAAGGGCATTCAGGCTATGGAGGCGTTCTATCATGAGATCCATATGCCCACAAGCATGAAAGAGCTGGGGATCGCTCCCACACCGGAGCAGATCGCCTTTATGGCGCAGAGCTGCGAGGATAAAGCGGGCGGTGCCAACGGGCAGGTCGTTCCGCTGAAAAAAGAAGATATGATCAAGATCTACAATATGGCTCTGTAAGAGAATGACGCTGTAAAGAAACAATGCCGCGGTACGATGCCGGAGAGATCCGGTTTCGCGCCGCGGCTTTTTCGGGCCCATTTACTTGTGATAAAAACCGTGCTCGGCGATCCTCTCCCACTGCTCGAACGCGCCATCCTCCTGCATGCAGCGAAGATGTTCTTTGAGAACGCGGTTGACATATTGACTGAAAGAGCGCTCGCTCGCTTCTGCCAGTTCTTCGATCTTTTCAATGACATCCTGATCCAGGGTCACACTCTTCTTGCTCTTCAGGGACCTTGCCATTTAAGCACCTCCGGCTGCTGGTTGTCCTGTTGATACGATTAACAAAACTACTATAGCATTAAGGGGGAGAGGAAAGACTGAAAGAGGATAAAATAATACAAAATGACATAAAAAGGGATATTATCCCACCGGGTGGGATAAAGAAAAACAGACAGACTACTTTTTGACATGAATCGGCCGCTATGATAAGATATATTCGACAGCCGGAATGACCGGTTTTTTTCGTAAATACAGTCAGGTAAATGGAGGTGCGGGATGTCAATTTTTACAGGTTCAGGCGTGGCGCTCGTCACACCAATGAATGAAAAGGGAGAGGTCGATTTTAACGTCCTTGAAGCGCTGATCGAAGATCAGATCGCGGGAGGCACGGATGCGTTCATTATATGCGGAACGACAGGGGAAGCCCCGACACTGGATGACGAGGAACATCTTGAGACGATCCGCAGGTCGATAGAGATCATAAAGGGGAGAGTTCCGGTGATCGCCGGTACCGGCTCCAACAATACGGCCCATGCGGTCATGATGACGGAGGAAGCGGAAAAGATGGGCGCGGATGCGGTCCTTCTGGTGACGCCGTATTATAACAAGACGACGCAGGACGGTCTTTACGCTCATTACCGTGCGATCGCTGATACCACGAAGCTTCCCTGTATCCTCTACAATGTGCCGTCAAGGACAGGGACGAACCTTCTTCCCGCCACGATGGCAAGGCTTGCCGCGGATGTGGAAAATATCCAGGCGATCAAGGAAGCCAGCGGCAATATCTCACAGGTCGCGGAGCTTGCCGCTACGGAGGCATTCCAGAAAGGCTGCTTTGATATCTATTCCGGAAATGACGACCAGATCATTCCGATCTGTTCTCTGGGCGGTATCGGCGTGATCTCCGTGCTCGCGAATGTGGCTCCGAGACAGACGCACGATATCGTTGCGCTGTATCTGGAGGGCAAATGCCGGGAGGCCTGCGAGCTGCAGCTGAAGGCTTTCGAACTGTGCAAGGCGCTGTTCTGTGAAGTCAATCCCATCCCCGTAAAGGCTGCGCTGCAGATGCAGGGCTTTGCGGTCGGCGACCCGCGGCTTCCGCTGGTTCCGATGACGGAGGCGGGAAAAGAAAGACTCCGCGCCGCGATGAAGGACTTCGGAGTGTTATAAGATGGAAATATGGGTCACGCGCCACGGGCAGACGGACTTGAACCGGCAGCATCTGATGCAGGGAAGGACCGACGCGCCGCTCAACGATACCGGTATCGGGCAGGCGCGGGATGCAAGGGCGCGCATAGGGGATATCCGTTTTGACGCGGTGTACGCGAGTCCTCTGCAGCGGGCTGTTGATACCGCCGTGATCATCGGCGGCACGGACCGGGAGGAGATCATAACGGATGAAAGGCTCCTGGAGGCGGATTTCGGGCCGTATGAGAAGAAAAAATACTATCTTCTCGGGCCGGCAATGACGCTCTACTGGGCGCTTCCGGAGGTGTTCCCCGCGCCAAAGGGCGTGGAAAAGGCGGGACAGCTTGCCGCCCGGAGCGCATCCTTCCTGAAGGAACTGGAACAGAAGAATCTTAAGAGAGTGCTGATCGTCTGCCACGGCGGGATCATGCGCGCGCTCAGCGGCTATCTTGACGGCCGCAGCAGCGGGCTGATGTGGAGACCGAAGCCGCACAACTGCGAGATCCGGATCTTTGAGACGGACGGGAGTACGCGCCGGATGGTGCGAAGAGCAGAATAAAACACGACAGCACAGGGGAGACAAAGAAAGGAGAAACTGCAATGGCCGGAACATACAATATCTGCCTGGATATCGGCGGGACAAAGGTCCTCGGGGCGATCTTCGACAGCAAGAACAATATCATCTACAGGCTGAAGAAGAAAACAAAGGAAGCCGGAGATTCATCTGAGAATATTGAAGATGTGATCGTCAGTGTTGTGGAAGAGATGATCAAGGAGTCCGGCCTGAAGAAGGAGCAGATCCGAGCGATCTCCGCAGGCGCTCCGGGCGTTATCAACCAGGACACGGGCGTTGTTCTCTTTTCGCCGAATCTTCCCTGGCGGAACTATGATATCAGAAAGCCGATCGAGAAAAAGTTCGGCGTTCCGTTCTTTATCGGAAATGACGTGAACGTAGGCGTTCTCGGCGAGTACAAATACGGAGCGGGCAGAGGATATAAGAACATCGTCGGTCTCTTTGTCGGCACCGGGATGGGCGGCGGGCTCATCCTGAACGGAAAGCTCTACACCGGCAATGAGTTCAAGGCCGCCGAGTACGGCCACATGATCATCGATCCGGAGGGACCGATCTGCGGCTGCGGCCAGAGGGGATGTCTTGAGGCATTCTCCAGCAAGAAGGGCATGACCGCTTATATCCGCCAGCAGGTCACCCGCGGGCGCACCTCCATGATGGAGGACCAGCTCACCGCTGAGGTATTTAAGAGCAAAGCGCTGAAGAAGGCCCTTGATGCGGGCGATCCCGTCGCGATGGAAGCTGTCGACCGGGCCTGCCACTATCTCGCCATCGGTACCGGCAACCTGATCAATACCTTCAGCCCGGACCTCGTCGTCTACGGCGGCGGCGTCATCGAGGCGGTCGGCGATATCTTCCTTCAGAAGATCCTGGCGTCGGTGGACCGCTACTGCATGCCGTCCATCCGCTCCACCGTAGACCTCAAGATCGCGGAGCTCGGGGATGACTCCAATCTCTACGGTGCGCTTGCCATGATCCAGGGAGGCAAGAAGTAAATAACAAATGTGCAGATGCGCAAAAAAAGGGCTGCCCCGACGGGCAGCCCTGATTGATTCTTTCAGGCTTTCTGCGCCTGCACCGCAGTGATGCAGACCGTATTGACGATGTCGTCCACGGAGCATCCGCGCGACAGGTCGTTGCAGGGCTTCGCAAGTCCCTGCAGCACGGCGAACGCCTCCGCGCCGCCGATCCTCTGTGTGATCTTATAGCCGATATTGCCGGACTGAAGATCCGGGAAGACGAGTACGTTCGCGCGGCCGGCGACCGGGCTGTCCTTCGCCTTGATCTTAGCCACCTCCGGTACGAGGGCTGCGTCGAACTGCAGCTCTCCGTCCAGAGCAAGCTCCGGGTCGAGCTCATGCGCGATCCGCGCGGCTTCCTGCACCTTGCTCACCAGCTCGTGAGAGGCGCTCCCCTTCGTGGAGAAGGAGAGGAGGGCGACCCTCGGCTCCTCGATGCCGCAGAGGTCATGCGCGGTATGGCCCGCGCTGACGGCGATGTGCGCTAGCTCTTCGGCGGTGGGGCAGGGGACGACGACACAATCCGAATAGACCAGAAGGCCGTTCTGCCCGAGCGTGTGATCCGCGCACTCAACGAGAAACGCGGATGAGACCAGCCGTGTGCCGGGTTTTGTGCGGATGACCTGGAGGGCCGGCCGCAGCATGTCGCCGGTCGAGTGGATCGCGCCGCTGACAAGCCCGTCCGCGTCGCCGCAGCGAACAGCCAGCACGCCGTAGTACATGGGATCCGCCGAGAGGACGTCTGCCTCTTCTTCGGTCATTCCCTTTGCCCTGCGAAGCTCCAGAAGGGTCTTTGCGTAAGCTTCCCTGCGGGGGCTGCGCGCCGGGTCGATGATCTCGATTCCTGTTAGATCAGTGCCCGTTTCGCGGGCAGTCTGAAGGATCTCCTCCGGATCGCCCAGAAGGACGGGCCTGGCGAGACGCTCCCTCTGCAGGATCTGCGCCGCAGCGACCGTGCGGGGCTCGCTGCCCTCCGGGAGAACGATCGTTTTAACGTCTGCCGACGCTTTTTTCCTTACATTCTCTATGATTCCCATGATTCTCCTCCTCCGGGACTTTTCTTTCCCGGCTGATCATTCTTCCATGAACGGGAAGCCTTTCCACACAGGCTCGCCGGTGTACGTGTGTGCCTGCGTTTCTCCGCGGAGCACCTTCAGCGCGGAGTAGGCCAGCGCCTGCTGCTCCCTCTCGCCCGGATAGACGGCGATGGGGGCGATAAAACCGCAGCGCTTCCGGATGGTCTCCGCTACGTCGTCAAAGCGGAGCAGTCCGCCGGTAAGAAGAATGGCGTCCACATCGCCGCACAGGACGGTGCTCATCTCGCCGATCATCTTGCTCACCTGGTAGAGCATGGAGTTCCAGACGAGAGTCGCTTTCGGATCTCCCTTTTCGACCATCTCATGGACGGTGTCCGAGTTTGAGGTGCCGAAGTAGCTTACAAAGCCGCCGGAGCGTTCGCAGAGAAGCCTTACATCACGGACCGAGTGGTTTTCGATATAATCAAGCAGGGTCATCACGGGGAGGCTTCCGATGCGGGTGGGTGAAAAGGCGCCCTCGCCGTCCGCGCCCATGTTGCCGTCGATCAGGCGTCCGTGCTCGTGGGCGGCAACGGTGATGCCGCCGTCGATATGCGCCACGATGTAATTGCAGTCCTCATACCGCTGTCCTGTCTGCTCCGCGTGATATTCAGCGACGGCCTTCTGGTTCAGGACGTGGGAGTGGGAGTGGCGGTAGACGCCGCTGATGCCGGTGATGCGGGCGCAGTCACAGAATTCGTCCACATTGGTCGGGTTCAGCGTGAAGGCCGGTTTCCCGAATTCCAGGGCCAGGGTCCGGGCCAGCATCACGCCCAGCTTTGCGGGGTGGTCGCTGCCGCCGACGGCTGCCTTTGTGTCATCAAAGAGCCTCTGGTCAATGGCGGTCACGCCGCCCGGCTGGGAGTAAGCGCTGCCTCCCCGTCCGACAAAGGCATCGATGGTCGACAGATCGATATTTTCCTCCTCGAGGATCCGCAGGATCACGTCCCGCCGGAAGGAGAGCTGGTCATTCACCTTCGGGAAATGAAGCAGCTCCGGGGCATCGTGAAAAACGCTCTTTTCAAAAAGCTCTTTTTCATTGTCAAAGACGCTTACCTTCGTCGAGGTCGAGCCGGGATTGATCACCAGCAGCCTGTAGATCTTCTGTTCATCCGCCATCGCATTATCCTGCCTTTCTGAATGCCGAATTAAATACTATCACATGATACTTGCAGCAGGCTTCAAAGTCAATATGAAGCTTTCCCGCAGGTGTACATTGCCGTGTTTTTATGATATGATACTTGAACTAAGCTTAAGACGAAAGGATGCCATGAATACGGAAAACACTTTGAAAGGTTCGGAAGAGACCGTCCGGCGCCTTGCCCGGGAGGGGGATCTGCCGGATAAAGAGCTTGCCGCTCTGATCGAAACAGACGAATATGATGAGCTGCTTTTCAGGCTCGCCGATGAGCGGCGCCGGGAAATATACGGAACAGACGTGTATATCCGGGGTCTGATAGAATTTTCCAATTATTGCCGGAATAACTGTTATTACTGCGGCATTCGCCTGGACAACTCCCTGGTGGACAGATACCGTCTGACCCGCGAGGAGATCCTGGAATGCTGCCGGGAGGGCTATGCCCTCGGCTACCGCACCTTTGTTCTCCAGAGCGGAGAGGACGGGTATTATACAGATGCGCGAATCTGCGAGATCGTCCGGGAGATCCGGGAGGGATATCCCGACTGCGCGATCACCCTGTCCATCGGGGAAAAGTCCCGGGAGAGCTACGAGGCTTTCTTTGAAGCGGGAGCGAACCGCTATCTGCTGCGCCATGAGACCGCGGACCCGGAGCACTAT
This sequence comes from uncultured Lachnospiraceae bacterium, assembly GCA_905235435.1. GTDB lineage: Bacteria > Bacillota > Clostridia > Lachnospirales > Lachnospiraceae > CAMOKZ01. The sequence goes on along the minus strand of CAJOLD010000010.1, from coordinate 42,739 downwards.
GGCAGGCTCCATCCGTCCGTCATGAGCGGGGAGAACCGGAAAAGATGTCTCTTCGACCTGAAGGAGATCGGCTATCAGGTGGGAGCGGGCTTCATGGTGGGAACGCCGTACCAGACGACCGGGAACCTGGTCTCGGACTTCAGGTTCATGCAGGAGCTGGGGCCCGATATGATCGGGATCGGCCCCTATCTTACGCATGAGCATACCCCCTTCAGGGACTATCCGAACGGAAGCTTCAAACTGACGCTGCGCCTGCTTGCGATCACGAGGCTGATGTTCCCGTACGCGCTGATTCCCGCGACGACGGCCCTGGGAACCATCGATCCCACCGGACGGGAAAAGGGACTGAAGGCCGGCTGCAACGTGGTCATGCCCAATCTTTCCCCGGTCCGTTTCAGGAAGCTCTATGAACTGTATGACAATAAGATCTGCACAGGGGAAGAGGCTGCCCAGTGCGTCGGCTGCCTGGAGATGCGCGTAAAAAACGCGGGATACAGGATCGTAACGGATATCGGCAACGCAAAGAGGCCCCCCAGGGACCGGGAAGGTGAGCGATGAGGAAGGGACACAGAATACCCGCCGCCGCCGGATGCCTGCTGCTGTCTGCCGCCGTATTGGCCTGCTCACCCTGCGCTGCGCAGGAGGCGGACATTTTCCCCGATGAAGAAATAACGGAAGCTGCCTTGCCCGAAGAAACAGAGCCCTCCCCGGTCGCCGGACTGGATCAGGCGGATCCCGGATACTGGGACAAGGTCCTTGAGGCATACGCGGAGGATGATTCCGTGCGGCAGCTTGTGCTGGTGGAATGTACGGGCGGCAGCAATGCTGCTGTCCGTTTCTGCGTAAAGGAGGACGGCAGGAAGGGCGCGTGGACGACGGTCTTTGAGACGGACGGTTTTATCGGAATTGGCGGGAGCGGAAAGAAGACGGAAGGGGACGAAAAGACGCCGCTGGGCGATTTCGGGATCCGGCAGGCCTTCGGCATCCTGGAGGATCCGGGTACGCAGCTGGAATATATCCGGCTTGACGATCAAAGTGCCTGCTGCTCGCATAACAGCATTTACTACAACCAGATCATTGACCGGCGCCAGGCGAAGGATCACTACTGCACCGGCTGGATGATCTCCAACGACCCGGAGTTCGACTACGGGATCGCTACGGACTATAACCACTATAATATCTGGCCGGAGGGCTCGGGGATCTTCCTTCACTGCAAGGGAGAGCGCAGCTACACGCGCGGATGCATCGCGATCGACGAGGATAAGATGAAGACGGTGCTGCTCTATGCGGATCCCGGCATGAGGATCATTATACGGGATCCGGAACTCTAGATCTCGTCGACCACCTGGAAGATGTACAGCTTGAGATAGTAGGAAGCATCGTTCGACCAGAGGATGGGGTGATCGCAGGCCTGTGTGCGGAACTCGACCTGGCGCAGCCTTTTGTGCGCGGCCTTTGCCGCTTCGCTGATCGTCTTCGCGAAAAGCGCCGGGTCCATAAAGTGGGAGCAGGAGCAGGTCGCGAGGAAGCCGCCGTCTTTCACGAGGCGCATTCCGCGCATATTGATCTCACGGTATCCTTTTACGGCGTTTTTGACGGAGCTGCGGGATTTGGTGAAGGCGGGCGGATCCAGGATGACCACGTCGAAGGTCTCTCCCTCCTTTTCGAGCTGCGGAAGAAGATCGAAGACATCCGCGCATTCAAAGCGCACGCGGCCCCCCAGACCGTTGAGCTCCGCGTTTTCCCGCGCCTGCAGCACACCGGTCTCGGAAGCATCCACGCCGAGTACGGAGGCGGCGCCTGCGGCGCCCGCGTTCAGGGCAAAGGAACCGGTATGGGTAAAGCAGTCGAGCACCTTTTTGCCGGGGCAGAGGCGCGCTACGGCGGCCCGGTTGTATTTCTGGTCAAGGAAAAAGCCGGTCTTCTGTCCTTCGGCGACGTCGACGATAAATTTTACACCGTTTTCTTCGATCAGGACTTTCGTGTCAAAGGGCTCCCCGATGAAACCGGAAAAGCGTTCCATTCCCTCCTGCAGGCGCACCTTCGCGTCGCTCCGCTCATAGATGCCGCGGATGAGGATGCCGTCCTCAAGGAGGACCTCACGGAGCTTTTCAAGGATGAGGGGCTTTAGCCGGTCGATCCCGAGCGCAAGGCTCTCTGCGACGAGGACGTCGGAAAACTTATCGATGACGATCCCCGGCAGGAAGTCGGCTTCGCCGAAGATCACACGGCAGCACCCGGTGTCCGTGACGGCCTTCCGGTAGTTCCAGGCGTCGCGGACTCTTTTTTCGATCAGCGCGTCGTCCACGGGATGATCGCGATGCCGGCTCATCAGCCGGACGGTGATCTTTGACCGGGTGTTGATATAGCCGTATCCCAGAAAGTAACCGTCAAAATCGTGAATCGAAACGATATCCCCCTCCTCAAAGGAGCCGGTGACCGATTCGATCTCGTTGTCGTATATCCAGAGGCCGCCGGACTTGACCGTGCGGCCCTCTCCTTTTTTCAGTGTAACGAATGCTTCACTCATCGTTTTCCCTCCTGTGCAGAGTATACAGAGCGGGGGTCTTAAAATCAAGGCGGAAGAGCGCAATGAATTGACAAAAGGCGGGAAAATGAGTATAGTTAAGCTACCGCGCAGCCGGGGAGATAGCGGTGCCCTGTACCCGCAATCCGCTACAGCGGGGGTGATGCCGAGCAGAGGCCGTGCTGTTGTGAAGCTGCCCTTTGTAAGTGATGTTGACGTTTGGGTCTTGTGCAACAGGAACCTGTGAACCGTGTCAGGTCGGGAACGAAGCAGCACTAAGCAGGAGCTCTTGTGTGACGCGAGGCAGCCTGGATCGAGTTAACTGCAAAGGTAACGTTTGTGACAGGCGGTCGAAGGGAGGCGCGCGGTTATGACAAAAATGACGCCGGATGAAAAGTATATGAAGGCAGCCATCGCCCAGGCCAAAAAGGCTGAGGCGCTGGCGGAGGTTCCCATCGGATGTGTTATTGTTTCCGGTGGGAAAATTATTTCCCGGGGGTATAACCGCCGCAATACGGACTTCAATACGACCTCCCACGCGGAGATGAACGCCATCCGGAAAGCGAGCCGTAAGCTGGGGGACTGGCGGCTGGAGGGCTGTACGATGTATGTGACGCTCGAACCCTGCCAGATGTGTGCCGGTGCCATCGTGCAGGCGAGGATCGACAGGGTCGTGATCGGCTGCATGAATCCGAAGGCCGGCTGTGCCGGCTCCATCTTAAATCTTCTGCAGATGCAGGAGTTCAACCATCAGGTCGGGATCACGCGGGGGGTGCTGCAGGAAGAGTGCAGCGCGCTCCTTTCGGATTTTTTCAGGGAACTGAGAAAACAGAAGAAGTAACCGCGGAGAGGAAACAACAGTAGGAGGCAGGCAGATGAGCGGGAGACTGATAGAGATCATTCTGACATCTTTCCCCAGGATTCTGATTCCGGGAATAAAGGTCACCATTCCGCTGACCATCCTTGCGTTTTCCTTCGGGCTGGTGATCGCCGTACTGACGGCCCTCGTGCAGTTCGCGCAGGTAAGGGTCCTGCGGCAGATCGCCCGCTTCTATATCTGGGTGATCCGCGGGACACCGCTGCTGGTGCAGCTTTTCGTCGTTTTTTACGGCCTTCCGAAGGTGGGGCTCATTATTGATCCCTTCCCGAGTGCCGTTGTTGTCTTTTCGATCAATGAGGGCGCCTACGCCGCGGAGACCATCCGCGCCGCGCTCGAATCTGTCCCCTCCGGTCAGATGGAAGCAGGATACTGTGTCGGGATGACCTGGGCGCAGATCATGCGCCGGATCGTTCTTCCGCAGGCCATGCGGACCGCCTTCCCGACGCTGGGGAACGAGCTGATCTCGATGGTGAAGGATACCTCCCTTGCCGCGAACATCACCGTGACGGAAATGTTTATGACGACCCAGAGGATCAATGCTGTTTACTATGAGCCGCTGGTGCTTTATCTGGAGGTCGGCCTGATCTACCTCCTGTTCTCGACAGGGCTCTCAAAGCTGGAGCGGGTCGGTGAGAAACGGCTCTCCGCTTACGGAAAGAGGTGACAGGATGCCGCTGCTTGAAGTCAGGGAACTAAGGAAATCCTTCGAAGGGGCGGGAGAAGTTCTGAAGGGGATCAGCTTTTCCGTGGAAAAGGGAGAGGTGATCGCCATTCTGGGGCCCTCCGGCGGAGGAAAAACGACGCTGCTTCGGTGCATCAATTTCCTGGAGCGCGCCGAAAGCGGGACACTGATATTTGACGGCAGACCGGTCGATCTGGCGTCGGCGAACGAAAAGGAGATCCGCAGCATCCGTCTTCGTACGGGGTTTGTGTTTCAGAATTATAATCTGTTTCTGAACAGGACCGCACTGGGAAATGTGACAGAAGGTCTCGTCACAGGGCGGGGACAGGACAGAAAAGAGGCGGAGAAAACAGGGCTTTTGATGCTGGATAAGGTAGGGCTTGCGGACCGCGCGGACGCGTATCCCAACCAGCTCTCCGGCGGACAGCAGCAGCGGGTGGCCATCGCCCGCGCCCTGGCCGCGCATCCGGATATCATTTATTTTGACGAGCCGACGTCCGCGCTGGACCCGGACCTGACGGGTGAGGTCCTTGCCGTTATGCGGCAGCTGGCAGAGGAAGGGATGACGATGCTCGTCGTGACGCATGAGCTCGGGTTCGCCCGCAGCGCAGCTTCGCGAATCATCCGCATCGGGGACGGGCGCATCGAAAAAGAGTGTCCGGCCGGGGAATATTTTAAAGACTGATAAGGCATTTTCGCGAGAGGAGGAGCGGTATGAGAAAGATGAAGAACGCAGCGCTGCTGGCAGCCGTGATCTGCGCCGTATGCGCGCTTTCGGCGGGCGCGGAGGAGAAGGACCGCCTGGAACAGATCCGGGAGAACGGAAAGATCGTGATCGGGCTGGAGGGCGACTGGGCGCCCTGGTCCTTCCATGATCTTGAAAGCGGCACGGTGGTCGGTTTTGACGCGGATACGGGCCGCGCGATCGCGGAAGCCATCGGCGTAGAGGCCGAGATCGTGGAGGCACCCTGGGAGAGCCTTTTCGCCGGACTTGACGCCGGAAGGTACGACCTTGTGATCAACGGCGTAGAGATCACGGACGAGCGCTCGGAGAAGTACGAATTCTCTGTCCCCTACGCATACCGCGCTGATCGTGCGCGGGGACAACGAGGAGATCACCTCCTTCGAGGACCTTGAGGGAAAGAAGACCGTAAACAGCATTGCCAGCACCTATATGGATCTCGCGGAGAGCTTCGGCGCGACCGCGACCGGTGTATCGACCCTCAATGATACGCTGCAGAATGTCCTCGACGGCAGGGCGGACGCCACGCTCAACGCGGACGTCTCTTTCTATGATTACATGAACGAGCATCCGGAGGCGGACCTGAAGATCGTGGCAGTCACCGACGATCCGTCACAGGTCGCGGTCCCGATGCCGAAGGGGGAAGAGTATACTTCCCTTCACGAAGCCGTCAATGAGGCGATCACGAATATGCGGGAGAGCGGAAAACTGAAGGAGCTGTCCGAGACCTACTTCGGTTCCGACATTTCGCAGGAGTAAAGAAAGTACCGTATGTACCTGCATAAGAACAGACTGAAAGACAGATATATCGGCGACCGCAATTTTTACAGACGTGTCATGACGATCGCCATGCCCATCATGATCCAGAACGGGATCACCAGCTTTGTCGGCATGCTCGACAATATCATGGTGGGGAGGCTGGGGACGGCGCCCATGTCGGGAGTCGCGATCATCAATCAGCTTCTTTTTATTTTTTACCTGTGCATTTTCGGAGGGCTCTCCGGCATCGGGATCTTTACCGCGCAGTTTTACGGCAAGGGCGATGACGACGGGGTGCGCTATACCTTCCGCATGCAGGTGATCACGGCGGTGCTGATCTGCGCGGCGGGGATCGCGGTGCTGGTGGCTGCGGGATCCCCGCTGATCCGCCTGTATCTGCACGACGGCTCCGCCGGCAGCGTGGAGGAGACCTTTCATTACGCAAAGGACTACCTGTGGGTGATGCTTGCCGGCCTGCTGCCCTTTGCGCTCGGACAGGTCTACGCGAATACCCTGCGCTCCACAGGCGAGACTGTGGTGCCGATGATCGCCGGCGTGGCGGCAGTGTTCGTCAATCTGACCGGAAATTACATTCTGATTTACGGAAAGTTCGGAGCCCCGGCGATGGGCGTAGAGGGCGCGGCGCTGGCCACGGTCATCTCCCGTTTTGTGGAGCTTGCGATCGCTGCCGGCTGGACGCACCGCCGCAGGGACCGCAATCCTTATATCGTCGGAGCGTACCGCAGACTGTTTTATATACCCGGAAAGCTGTGCCGGCAGATGATCATCAAAAGCATGCCGCTGCTTCTCAATGAGACGCTCTGGGCGGCAGCGCAGGCGACCCTTGTGCAGAACTATTCACTGCGCGGGCTTTCCGCTGTGGCAGCGCTCAATATCTCCTCGACGATCACCAATGTGTTCAACATTTCGTTTATCGCCATGGGGAGCGCTATCGCGATCATACTGGGACAGCTGCTCGGGGCGAACGAGATCGATCAGGCGAAGGCGGAGTCCTCAAAACTCACGGCATTCTCCATCGCGATCTGTGTGGCGGTGGGCGCTGTGATGTTCGCGACCGCGGGCCTGTTTCCGCAGATCTACAATACCTCGGACGAGATCCGCCGCCTGGCGGAGGGACTGATCCGCATCAGCGCCGTATTCATGCCGGTGTACGCGTTTACAAACGCGCTGTACTTTACGCTGCGCTCCGGCGGGCGGACCGGCATCACCTTCGTGTTTGATTCCGTTTACAGCTGGGTGTTTCTGGTCCCGGTCTCATATTCGCTGGCGCATTTTACGGCCCTGCCGCTGCTGGAAATGTTCTTCCTTGTGCAGCTTACGGAAGTGGTAAAGTGTGTTCTGGGTTACTTTATGGTGCGCACCGGTTCCTGGGCGCAGAACCTGACGCAGTAAGCTGTCAAACGAATTGTCCATCCGGATACACAGGAGGGAAAGCCTATGATCTGGTTCCAGCGTTTTTATCTGGACAAGGAAAAGGATATCATCGTTGATCTTTATAAGGAGGGGGAGGAGCTTTCCTATGTGCTCCGCACGCCCAATCACCATTCCGGCAACCTCATCACCAACCTCGCAAGGGTCTGCGGCCTCCCTCTTTCCTATGATGAAAAGGGCCTCAAGATCATCCGGGGGCAGGTGCCCTGCTATGTGGACGCGTACGACCGCACGGTGTACATTTTCCGCATGGGGAATACCAAGACCGCGAACATTTATCCGGACGGCACCGTCGAGATGAAGGCCTACATCCCGGCCATCTCCAAGACCCTGATGAGCCAGACCAAGGATTACCGCGGCGGCGAGGAAGAGGCTATCGTCAAGACCTATATCCGAAGAGAGTGCAAGTTCCGCACGGACCTGCACACACATATGAACGCAAATCTGAGTCCCGACGTGCTGATCGCGCTCGGAATCGCCCATGAGCTCCGCTATCCCCTTTATTACATCAAAAAACTGAATCTTTCCTGCAGCCCCGCGCAGGAGGCGGAGCTTGCCGCGCGGCGGGAGGCCGCGAGCCGGTCGTGTGGGGACTGCAGCCTGACGGGCAAGTATCTGACCCGCCGGATCGATGACAATACCTATATCAATTTTGCCGATCTGATCCTGAAAAACCCCGAGGACGCGGCCGATAACATCGCGAAGATCCGCAGCTCTCTTGCCATCATGAAGGACGGGCAGGCGGTATTCACAAATCTGGAAAAGGTCTACCTCTACCGGTATGTATTTACCAAGGGCGTCTCCGCGGATGACAGGCTGGGAATGCTGGACAACAGGAACAGCGCGTCGGCGTTCCGTCTGATGGAGGCGGTGCGTCAGATCCCGGACAGTGATATCCGGGAGATGGTGCTGCAGATGATGAAGGATCACGAGTCCCCGGACTACCGGGACAATACGCTCTTCCAGGACAAGCTGCTCTGGATCGCAAGGTCCTACGCGTCCCGCGGGATCACCTACGCGGAGATCTCCGACACGACGCTGGTGAAACGGGACGGCGCGGCCCAAATGCTGTCGCAGGTCCACGGCGTCATGCCGGCCGTCTACAGAGAGACGGGCGTGACGCTGCGCTTCCTGGCGGCCATCCGCCGCATCCCGCTGACGATCGTCCGGGATCAGACCCAGACCGGGAATTATTTCCGGGAGAACCTGGAAGTCCTTGCGGCCATCGCGGGAGACCCCTATGTCGCGGGCAGCGATATCATCGGGGAGGAGATCAACCCGGTCACGGACTTAAAGAGTGTGATCGGGGAGATCGTAAAGATCGCCGCGGCATATCCGGGGTTTACCATCCGGATCCACGCGGGGGAGAACGACAGCCTCCGCGACAATGTGGCGGGGAGCATCCGCTGTGTGCGGGAGGCGCTCAGGGAGGGGCAGCCGATGCCGCGCATGCGGATCGGCCATGGCCTTTATACCCCGGGCCTGCGGACGCAGAAGGGGAAGGCGCTGGTAGAACAGATACGGGAATCCGGGGCGGTGCTGGAATTCCAGATCACCTCCAACGTCAGGCTGAACAATTTAAGCAGCATGGAGAACCATCCCCTGCGCCAGTACCTGGGAGCGGGGATCAAGTGCGTCCAGGGAACAGACGGGGGTGCTCTGTACGGAACGGATTCGATCGATGAGCAGCTCTCGCTCAGGAAAATGCTCGGCCTTACGACGGAAGAGCAGATGCGCATGAGAGAGAGCGAGGAGGAGGTCCGCCTCGCGGGGATGGCGGATCTTGAAGCCAAGGCGCGGATCCTTGCGGGGGCGCTGCCTGCCGGCGCTTTAGATGCCGTCGGGGAGTACTACCGCGGCAGGATAGAAGAAAGTATCCGGGAGGGAATCAACATGACCACCAGGGATACGCGCCGGAACGTAGCCGCTGCCCTTGCGGACAGGATCAAAGAACTCCCGGAGAGCGGCCTGCCCGTCGTGATCTGCGGAGGGAGCTTCAACAATGACCGGCGCGTGTCGGGCGTACGGGAGGAAGACCGCCGGATGATCGACCGGATGCTCGATGAGGGAGACCCGTCTTCCCGGTTCTTCGTCGTAGGGCACAGGATCAGCGGATGCGAAAAATACCTGATCGAACAGAACAAAGGGAGATATGAGATCTACGCCTTTGTGCCCGCGCTGCTGCAGGCGGGCGCCATACAGAAGCTGAAGGAGAGCGGCGTAAACATCCGCGTTTCCATAGAACCCGAGGCGATGGGCATCTATAAAAGCGTCGCCTACGAAGTGTTCAAGCGAAGAGATTCCGAACTGTACGCGTTCGACGGAAACAGCGCTGCCGAAAACCTCATCCAGGAAGCCAAAAATTCCAAATACAAATGCCGGATCCACATCAGCAGCCGCGCCAGGACGCTCCGGAAAAAAGCGGAGTCGCTGGAGGGATATGTGACGATGTTCTGAGCAGACGCCGGGACGCCCCCGCGGGAGAACGGAAAAAATGAACAGGAATAGAAATGATAACGGAGTTGTCCGGCGGATGGATCACGTGGCGCCGGAGATGATGAGGCCGGAGGAGTGGATCGCCCCCGGGATGGATAAAGTCATCCTGACGCCGGAAGAGATCGGATGCTTCAACCGGGACCTGCGCATGGGAACGGCTTTCGGGGAGGACCTTTTCGTCAGCCTGGATGATGCGCCGGATACTTTTTCGCGCGCCGAGGTGCGAAAGATGATCGGGATCTACGAAGCGCCGGATCCGCCCGGCAGGTTCGTGGGCGGAAAGCCGACGGACCGGGCGTACTGGGAGAAGGTCCTTGCGAACAGGGCCCTGGAGCTTATCCCTGATGAAGCCGCCATCCGGCGGGGCTTTTCCGTGCGCAGGGGCATGATCAATATGTTCCCGGCCGCGGACTTTATGGGCGAAGACGCCTCTGAGCGTTACTGCGACCTGAATACCTCCTCCGAATGCATGCCCTTCCTGCCGCTTCTTGTGATTCACGAGAGCCGCGACGGGGAGTGGGCGTTCTGCATTTTTTACAACCTGGCCGGATGGGTCAGAAAAGAATGTATCGCTCTCTGCAGGGATAAAGAGGACTGGGAGAGGCGCAGGCGCCCCGGACAGGTACTCACCGTCTGCGGAAGATTGCTCCGCCTCTTTGACGACCCCTTCTGCCCGGAGCTTGCGGGGCAGCTGCTGCCCATGGGGACCCATCTGCCGCTCGTTCCGCCGGCGGAGGCGCCCATCTATGTGCGCGGGCGGGGGACCTTCGGCAATTACGTCGCCCTGCTGCCCGTGCGGGGAGAGGACGGAATGATCCGGGATGAGTATTTCCTGATCCCCGTTTCAGAGGATGTGATGCCGGGTCTGATGCCCTATACGCGCGAAAACGAGATCCGTCAGGTGTTCAAGCTTTGCGGGGACGTGTACGGCTGGGGCGGGGCGCATAACGCCGGCGACTGCTCCGGGATCATCCACGAGATCTTCTGCTGCTTCGGCTTTGTGCTGCCGCGCGGCGCGGCCGGTGAGGCCGGGATGGAACCGGCCCTGCGGACGGATGTATCCGGGATGCCTGCGGATCAGAAACGCTGCCTGCTTGAAAAGGTTTCTCCGGGGGCGTTTTTGTACATGCCGGGCCACATCATGATCTGGCTCGGAATGCGGGGAGGCCGCGGATACGTCATCAGCGCTGCGGGCTCCGCCGTATACGGCGGGGAGCTTGTGCCCATCCGCGGCGTTGCCGTGACGGAACTGGAATCCGTCTTCCGGAAGAACGGCGCCTCATGGCTGGACAGCATTACAAGCGTCACAGAGATATGATATACTACGATGTAGCAGCAGAAACCCGTCGTATTCAAAGAAGAGGGAAAGCGGATGGAGCAAAATGTGAAAAAAGGCCTGACCACGGAGGAAGTCCAAAGGAGGCAGAGTGAAGGCAGAAATGTTCTTACGCAGGGGAAACAGCGGTCGCTGCTTCTGATCATTATGGAGCAGATGAGATCGCCGCTTCTTCTGCTTCTTCTTGTCGCGTCAGTCATTTCTTTCGCGACGAATCAGCTGGCGGACGGCCTGATCATTCTGATCGTCGTGGTCATCAACGTTGTCATCGGTACAGCGCAGGAGGTGTCCGCGCAGAAATCGGTCGATTCGCTGAGAAGCATGACCGTCGCGACCGCGGTCGTCATCCGCGACGGGGTGCAGCAGGAGATCTCCTCGGAGGATCTGGTCGTCGGTGATTACGTGATGCTGGAGGCCGGCGCGGTCGTTCCCGCGGATATCAGGCTTGTCGCGACAAGCTCCCTGAAGATCAACGAGTCCGCCCTGACCGGTGAGTCGGTCGCGGAGGAAAAGGACGCTTTGCAGAAGAGCGGTCCGGATACGCCGATCGGCGAACGGCTGGATAAAGCCTTCATGACGACGCTTGTGGAATACGGCAGAGGGGAAGGCGTTGTTGAGGCGATCGGTGACAATACGGAGATCGGCAAGATATCCGGCATGCTGCACACGATCACGAAGAATCAGACGCCGCTGCAGCAGAACCTTGATAAACTCTCAAAGGTACTGGGACTCGCAGGCATCGTCCTCTGTATCCTGCTGTATATTCTTCAGGTCGCGGTCTATCAGTCCGACGTGATCGAAACGCTCATGATCTCCATTGCCTTTGCGGTCGCCGTCATCCCGGAGGGCCTTGCGACGGTCGTAACGCTGGTCCTTTCATCGGGCATCAAGAAGATGAGCGAACGCAGCGCGATCGTCAAACAGCTCTATGCCGTGGAGACGCTCGGCGCGGTCGACGTGATCTGCACCGATAAGACGGGTACGCTTACGCAGAACAGGATGACCGTCGTCCGCTGGTATCTGAACGGCCGGGAGGCGGAAGCAGACGATGCGGCACTGGGCGGGGCGGATCCCTCCGGCAAGGTCTTTTGGCAGCTCGTGACCGGCTTTTGCGTATGCAATGATTCCACCTACGATACAGAGACACAGGAAGGGACCGGAGATCCGACAGAGATCGCCTTTGTCAAATACGGGGAGGAGAACCGGGAGGACTACGAAGCCGTCATGGGCGGATACAGGCGGTTCGATGAGATGCCGTTCGATTCGGACCGGAAGATGATGACCGTCCTGTGCGCTTCCGGTGAGGAAGGGAAAGCAGGAAATATTTCCTTCACGAAAGGCGCCATCGATTCCGTGATCGGACGCTGTGACAGGATCCTCGACGAAAACGGCGTACGCCCCATCACGCAGGAAGATATCAAAGCGGCAGTCGCTGCCGCGGATGCGATGAGCGGAAGAGCCCTGCGCGTCCTTTCCCTCGCTTACCGTGAGGGAGATACGGCGCCGCAGGAAAAAGATATGATCTTCGTCGGCCTCGCCGGCATGATCGATCCTCCGAAGGAGCAGGTAAAGGAAACGATCGACGAGTGCCACGGCGCGGGGATCACAGTGGCAATGATCACGGGAGACTACAAGATCACCGCTTTTGCCATCGCGCAGGCGCTGGATATTGCGGATGATATCTCCCAGTGTATTTCCGGCCAGGAGATCGACGCGATGGATCCGGAGGAGTTCCGGAAAAATGTGGTCAACTACCGTGTCTTCGCCCGCGTTTCTCCCGAGAATAAGGTGCAGATCGTGCAGGCTTTCCAGAGCCACGGCAAGATCGTGTCCATGACCGGCGACGGCGTCAACGATGCCCCGTCCCTGAAGGCTGCCGATATCGGCGTGTCGATGGGGAAGGGCGGTACGGAGGTCGCCAAGGACGCGGCCGAGATGATCCTGGTGGATGACAATTTCATCACCATCCGGAATGCGGTGATGGAGGGAAGGAACCTCTTCAACAATATCCGCAAATCGGTCATTTATCTGCTGCGTTCCAACTGCGGCGAGGTGGTCCTGATGGCTGCCGCGATGCTTACGGGCCTTGCTTCCCCGCTGACGACCATCCAGATCCTCTGGGTCAACCTGATGACAGATACCGCGCCGTCTCTTGCCCTCGGCATGGATAAGAGCACGGATGAAGTCATGAAGGAAAAACCGAGGGATGTTTCCGCGGGACTGCTTTCAAAGCGGGATTACATCAGCATCGTCATCCAGGGCATCGTCGGCGGAGGTACCGCGCTTTTCGCCTATCTGCTGCCCCTTATCCTGAATCATAAGACGGGAGCCGCCATGCCGGCGGCGCTCCGCGACCCGCAGATGCTCGCGATGTGCCGGACCTACTGCTTTACCACGCTGGCCGTCAACGAGATGCTGATGGCATATGTCTGCAAGACGCCGGGGAAACTGGCCTTTTTCAGCAAAGAATCATGGAATAACAGGGCACTGAACCTGACCTGCCTGATCGGCATCCTTCTTCAGCTCTTTGTGCTCGTCTGCCCGCCGATGCGCGCGCTGTTAAAGCTTGCAAACGTCACGGCCGGCGACATCGGAATCATCCTGCTGACAGCAGTGTGCGGCGTTATGATCAATGCTCTGCTCAGCCTGGTCAGGGGGAAGGACACCGGGACCGCAAAAAAAGACAGTTAAAGGAGACAGAAGATGATCTTATTTGTCAATGCGTGCGTCAGGAAGGAATCGCGCACAAAAAGACTTGCGGACGCCGTGCTTTCCGGCCTTAACGATACGGTGACCGAGCTTCGCCTTGAGGAGATCCGCTTTCCCGCCGTGGACGAGAGCTTCCTTTGCCGCAGGGACAGCCTGATCGAAAAGGAGGCCTTTGATGATCCGCTGTTTGGACTGGCGCGGCAGTTCGCCGCCGCCGACAGGATCGTGATCGCGGCGCCGTACTGGGATCTTTCGTTCCCGGCTGCGCTGAAACAGTATTTCGAGCAGATCTGCGTGCGCGGCATCACCTTTGTCTACACGGACGACGGCTATCCGCGGGGGCTGTGCAGGGCGGAGGAACTCATCTATGTGACCACGGCCGGCGGACAGTATCTCCCCTGGGAGTACGGCTATGAGTACGTGAAAACGCTGGCGGAGCAATTCTATAACATTCCGAAGGTCCGGAAGGTCAGCGCGTCAGGACTCGATATCCTCGGGGCGGATCCGGAACGGATCCTGCGGGAGGCCATCGAACAGTTATAAAACAGGATTTATTGTCTCTTCACATGCTGAGGAAACCATGATATAATGCGGACGTAGTTTAACATACTACATGACATGGCACAAAGCGCTATCATGACAGCGAAGGAGAAGACAATGAATGATTATGTAGTAAGCTGCTGTTCGACCGCGGATCTTGATCATGCATGGTATGAGCGGAGACAGATCTATACGGTCCCCTTTCACATTGTTGTGGGGGATGAGGATATTGAAGATGATATGGGCGTCACGATCACGCAGGAACAGCTTTTTTCGCGGATGCTCGCGGGGGAGGAGGCGCACAGCTCCCAGGTGACAGTGGGCGCGTATCTCGAGCACTTTGAGAGATTCCTGGAGCAGGGCCTGGACATCCTTCACATCACTCTGTCCTCCGGCATTTCCGGCACACTGAATTCCGCGGTGAACGCGAGAAAGGAGCTGCTGGAGAAATACCCGGAGAGAAAGATCGTGCTGGTAGACTCCCTGAACGGCTCTTCCGGCTACGGGATGGTCGTGGACACTGCCGCGGATCTGCGCGATCAGGGGTACGGGCCGGAGGAAGCGGCGGCCTGGCTGAAGGCGCATCTGCAGGAATTCAACACCTGGGTCCTTTCCACGGACCTGACGTTCCTGATAAAGGGAGGAAGGGTGAAGCCGGCAGCGGGGCTCATCGGGAAGCTCCTTAATATCTGCCCCTTTGTAACGCTCACCGCCGAAGGCACCCTTACGGTCACGGAGAAGGTCAGGAATAAGAAAAAAGCGCTCGGCAGGCTGGTACAGATCATGAAGGAGCGGGCGGACGGAGGGGAGGCATACAGCGGAAAATGCTATATCAGCCATACGGACGCCGCTCTCGGAAAGGAACTGCAGGAGCGCGTTGAAGAGGCATTCCCGCAGCTTCGCGGCAAGATAGAGACCTTCCTTGTGGGAGCGACGATCGGCGTTCATCTGGGGCCCGGCACAGTGGTCCTTTTCTTCCGGGGCCCGGAGGGAAGTATAAGAGAATTCAGGGGTTGACAAAAACAGTTTTATCCAGTAGAATTTTGTCTCAAATGGATAACACATAAATGCGATGACGGCACTATGCGAATTGCCTACCACTACAGAGAGCCGGCGGCTGGTGAGAGCCGGAGTGAGCGCAAGGAGCAGTCTCATGCCAGAGCAGGTCTTCTGAAGGCTTTGCGCGCATGCGCTGCGCGTGCTGTGTAGGAGGATCCGGCAGGCTCCGTTACCATGGCCGGGCACTTATTCCGAGTGCCGCTGAGCGGCTGCAGCAGCAGCAATCCGGGTGGTACCGCGATCAGATGAAGAATCTAATCGTCCCGGAGGTTCATTCTCATGTGAGCCTCCGGGACGTTTTTTTCCCTGGAGCTCCGGAAAACGCCGCGGAGGCGGCGGGGCAATGAAAACGGATGTTTATGAAAGAGAGGTAAAAGATGAGGACTCTGAAGTTTATCGACATGACGCTGAGATGGGCCGGCGCCCAGAGGGGAGTGGAACTTTCCTTTAAGGAGAAGCTGGAGATCGCGAGGAGCCTGGACAGGCTGCGCGCGGACACGATCGAGCTTGCGCCCATTACCGGGAGCAGGGCCGACAAGCTGGCGAACAGTACGATCGCATCCATGGCGGTCACAAGGATCTCGGCAGCGGTCGACATCTCCGCGGGGAATGTGGAGGAGACCTGGGAGACGGTGCGCAGCGCCGCCAAGCCGAAGCTGAATATCCTTTGTCCGGTCTCGACGGTCCAGATGGAATACACCTGCCACAAGAAAGCACCCGCCATGCTCGACCTGATCAAAGAGACGGTCTCAAAGGGCAGGAGCTGCAGCGAGCATGTGGAATTCTCCGCCGTCGACGCGACCAGGGCGGAGCAGGAGTTCCTTTATAAGGCGCTCAACACGGCGATCGATGCCGGCGCGGACAAGATCACCGTCTGCGATACGGCGGGCGTGATGCTTCCCGATGAATTCGGCAGCTTCATCGCCGGGATCCGGGAGAATGTACCGGGGCTTGAGGATATCGAGCTTTATGTAGAGATCACTGACGAGATCGGAATGGCCCTCGCCTGCGCCGCGGCAGCGGTCAAGGAAGGCGCGGCCGGCGTGAAGTGCACGACCCTCGGCGAGGGATACCCCTCCATGGAGGCACTCGCGAAATTCGTGCAGGTCAAGGGGAATGAACTGGATATCACGACGCAGATGCGCGTGACCGAGCTCTCCCGCGTGGTCGGGCAGCTTTCGAGGATCCTTCATCCCCAGCCGGAGGAGGAATCCATCTTTTCCAATCTCTCTCTGGACGACGCGGCAAACGTCTGTCTGGATGCCAATGACGATATCACGGAGGTCACCCGCGTCGTGCGCCAGCTCGGCTATGATCTGAGCGAGGAGGACTACGCGAAGGTGTTCGAGGAGTTCCGCCGTGTTGCCGGAAAGAAGCACTTTGTCGGCTCCAAGGAGCTTGACGCGATCGTTGCCAGCAGCGCGATGCAGGTGCCTTCTACCTACAGGATCGGGAATTATGTGATCAACAGCGGAAATGTGATCACGGCGACGGCCAACATCCTCCTTGAAAAGGACGGAGAGGGACTTCGCGGCGTAGGCATCGGCGACGGCCCCATCGACGCCGCTTTCCAGGCGATCGAGCAGATCATCGGGCATCATTACGAGCTGGATGACTTCCAGATCCAGACGGTCACCGAGGGCAGAGACGCCATGGGCAGCGCGCTGGTCAAGCTGCGTGCCGGCGGCAGGGTCTACTCCGGGACCGGTATCTCCACGGATATCATCGGGGCTTCGATCAGAGCCTATCTGAGCGCGCTCAACAAGATCGTTTACGACGAAGCGTGAACGCCACCCGCCATAAGTTAAGAGAAGACAAGGAGGATCTGTTTTGAAACTGTCATTCTCAATCAAATACTGGAATGATCTGAGCTGGGACGAGCTGTGTGACGCTGCCGAAAGCACACGCATGCAGGGCCTGGAGCTTTATGATATCAACAGCGGGATCTTTACCGGAAAGGGAAGCCCCGCAAACCCGGAAAGAGCGGCGAGAGTCCGCCGCACATTAGGCGACAGGGGGCTTTCCCTTCCGTGTATCGGAACGGTCAGTGATTTTACCGATCCGGATTTCACGGATGAATTTGAGCGCTGCCTTCAGACGGCGGTCAACCTCGGCATTCCCTGTATCGTAGTCAGAACACAGGAGAAGGATCTGGAGAAGTGCATCGCGCCTGTGGAGCGCATGCTCGCTTCCATCGGCAGCGCGCACGTGACGGCGCTGGTGGAGACGACCGGACTCTTTGCGGATACGACAAAGCTGCGCGACCTGCTCAACCACTTCGCGGACGACCGTCTCGCCGCGTCCTGGAATATGTACAGCACCTGCCTTGCCGGTGAGGACGCGGAGAAGACCATCACCGACCTCGGGGCGTACGTGCATCACGTCCACATCCACGACTACAGGATGGAGGACGGCAGGGCCGTGCCCGAACTGATCGGCGACGGGCTGCTGCCCATCCGGGATCTGATGAACGCGCTGCGCTCCGTCAACTACGACGGCTTTGTCTCCCTTGCCTGGGATCCGGCCTGGATCGAAGGTCTGGAGGATATCGAGATCATCCTGACCCACTTTGAGAACGCGCTGCGCGCCTATGAGAACACAAAGCGCGGCCAGAAGCACCTTTACTGGAGTGAGCGTCATAAGGGCCGCTATGTGTGGGAGAAGGGGACCCTGATCAACAAGACCTTTCCGCAGGTCCTCGACACGATGGTGGAGGAATTCCCGGACCAGCTGGCGATCAAGTTTACGACCCTTGATTACACCAGGACCTACAGCCAGTTCCGCGACGATGTGGACGAGTTCGCGCGCGTGCTCGTATCCCTCGGCGTAAAGGCGGGCTCCAAGGTCACCATCTGGGCGACCAACGTGCCGCAGTGGTTTTTGACCTTCTGGGCCACCACAAAGATCGGCGCCGTCCTTGTCACCATGAATACGGCGTACAAGATCCACGAGGCCGAGTATCTGCTGCGCCAGTCCGACACGCATACGCTTGTCATGATCGAGGGCTACAGGGATTCAAACTACAAGCAGATCATGGAGGAGCTCTGCCCCGAGATGAAGGACAGCAAGGGCGGCGAGCCGCTCCACTGCAGCAGGCTTCCCTTCCTGCGCAACGTGATCACGGTCGGCTTCCGCATGAACGGCGCGCTGACCTGGGAGGAGTCCATGGAGTATGCCTCCCGCACACCGATCGAGGAGATCCGCAGGATGGCCGCGGCGGTCGACGTGCACGACGTCTGCAACATGCAGTATACCTCGGGCACGACCGGATTCCCGAAGGGCGTCATGCTGACCCATTATAATATCATCAATGACGGCAAGAGCATCGGCGACGGCATGGACCTCTCCACGGAGGACCGCATGATGATCCAGGTGCCGATGTTCCACTGCTTCGGCATGGTCCTCGCCATGACCGCGACGATGACCCACGGCGGGACCATCCTGCCGATCCCGTACTTCTCGCCGAAGTCCTCGCTCTCCTGCATCAACAATGAGCACATCACCGCCTTCCACGGCGTGCCCACGATGTTCATTTCCATGCTGGAGCACCCGGATTTCGCGAAGACGGATTTCAGCCATATGAGGACCGGCATCATGGCCGGAAGCCCCTGCCCCATCTCCGTTATGCGCGACGTGGTAGATAAGATGCACATGCCCGAGATCGTTATCGTCTACGGACAGACGGAGGCTGCGCCGGGCTGCACGATGAGCCGCACAACGGATCCCCTGGAGGTCCGCGTTGCCACGGTCGGAAGCGCCTTCCCGGGCGTCGAGTGCAGGATCGTGGATCCGGAGACCGGAGAGGTCTGCCCGGACGGCGTGATCGGCGAGTTTGTGGCCAGAGGCTACAATATTATGAAGGGCTATTACAAGATGCCGAAGGCGACCGCGGCGGCGATCGACCCGGATGGCTGGCTGCACACGGGCGATCTTGCCTGCAGGACCCCGGAGGGGAATTACCGTATCACGGGACGTCTGAAGGATATGATCATCCGCGGCGGCGAGAACATCTACCCGAAGGAGATCGAAGAGTTTATCTACACGCATCCGAAGGTCAGCGACGTGCAGGTCATCGGCGTGCCTGACGAGGCGATGGGCGAGGAGATCATGGCCTGCATCATCCTCAAGAAGGGCGAGACCATGACCGTCGATGAGATGAAGAAGTTCGTCCTCGATCATATGGCGAAGCACAAGGTCCCGAAGTACATCGATTTCGTGGACAGCTTCCCGATGAACGATGCCGGGAAGATCCAGAAATATAAGATGAGAGAGGAAGCCGTTAAGAAGCTCGGCCTGCAGAAAGCGGCCGGCATCGAGACTGCCTGACGGCGGTGCCGCATGACAGGAACACAGAAAAAGACAAGGAGGAACAGAGCCATGACCGACCGCAGAAGAGAGTTTGTCACGGTGGACGGCAACGAAGCCGCCGCATATATCGCCTACGCATTTACCGAGGTCGCAGCGATCTACCCGATCACGCCCTCCTCGCCCATGGCGGGCAAAACGGATGTGTGGGCCGCGAAGGGAAAGGAGAACCTTTTCGGACAGCCCGTCCGGCTGGTGGAAATGCAGTCGGAGGCAGGCGCGATCGCAGCCGTGCACGGAGCTCTGGAGACGGGCGCTCTCGCGTCCAGCTTCACCTCCTCGCAGGGCCTGATGCTGATGATCCCGACGATGCACAGGATCTCCGGCGAGCGTCTCCCCGGCGTGCTCCATGTCGCGAGCCGTACGGTGGGAGGCCACGCGCTCTCGATCTTCGGCGATCATTCGGATGTGATGAACTGCCGGCAGACGGGATTTGCGCTGCTCTCCAGCGGCGACGTGCAGGAGGTCATGGACCTTGCGGGCGTCGCGCACCTTTCCGCCATCAAGGCGCGCATCCCCTTCATCCATTTCTTTGATGGATTCAGGACGTCCCATGAGATCGACAAGGTCGAGCAGATGCCCTATGAATTCCTGGCTTCCCTGCTTGACAGGGACGCGCTTGACGCTTTCCGCGCCCAGGCGCTCTCGCCGGAACATCCGATGGTCCGCGCGACCGTCCAGAATCCGGATATCTTCTTCCAGATCAGAGAAGCCAGCAACGCGGACTACGACGCGCTTCCGGACATCGTCGAGGATTATCTCGGCAAAGTGAGCGAATATACGGGCCGCGAGTATCACCTTTTCAACTATTACGGAGCGCCCGACGCGGAGCGGGTGATCGTCGCCATGGGTTCTGTCTCCGGCTGTGTGAAGGAGACCGTCGACTATCTGAACGCCCGCGGGGAGAAGACGGGATTTGTGCAGGTCCATCTGTACAGGCCTTTCGATATTTCCCGCTTTGTGGACGCCATTCCCGCCACCTGCAGATCCATCGCGGTCCTCGACCGCACGAAGGAGATGGGCAGCGCCGGCGAGCCGCTCTATCAGGATGTCTGCACCGCGCTGCGCGGCAGGGCCGACCTGACCGTGGTCGGCGGACGCTACGGCCTCTCTTCGAAGGACACCACACCCTCCCAGATCGCCGCAGTCTTTGCGAATCTTAGTTCCGCGGAGCCGAAGAACAGCTTTACGATCGGCATCAATGATGATGTGACGCACCTTTCCCTTCCGGAGACGGAGACCGTCCACCCGGAGGAGGCCGGGCTTGTCAGCTGCAAATTCTGGGGCCTCGGCTCGGACGGTACGGTGGGTGCCAACAAGAACACCGTGGAGATCATCAATTCCCACACGGACAAATTCGCGCAGGCCTATTTCGAGTATGACGCGAAGAAATCCTTCGGTGTGACAAAGAGCCACCTCCGTTTCGCGGACCGGCCGATCAGGGCTTCCTACTACGTGAAGTCCGCGGATTTTGTCGCGGTCCACAATCTTACATACATTGAAAAATTTGATATCGCGCAGGAGGTAAAGCCGGGCGGGACGCTGCTGATCAACTGTCCCTGGACGGATCACGAGCTGGAGGCGCACATCCCGGCCCGCACAAAGCGGGAGATCGCGAATAAGGGCATCCGCCTTTACACGATCGATGCCGGAAAGATCGCCGGTGAGCTCGGCCTCGGCGGGCATTTCAACATGGTCCTGCAGGCCGCCTTCTTTAAGCTGATGCCGGTCATTCCGCTGGAGGACGCCGTGCGCTACATGAAGGAGGCCGCGACGAAGACCTACTACGCAAAGGGCGAGGACGTTGTGGCAAGGAACCTCGCGGCTGTGGACGCCGGCGTGGATTCGCCGGTGGAGATCACCGTGCCGGAGAGCTGGAAGGACGCGCAGGATGAGCCGGCGGCTGAGCGCAGCGTTCCGGAGGTCGTGACGGGCATCCTGGAGCCCATCAATCTGCAGAAGGGCGACGATCTTCCCGTCAGCGCGCTGACGCGCTATAAGGACGGCGTCATGGACATGGGCCTTACCGCCTACGAGAAGCGGCGGATCGCTTCGCGCGTGCCGGTATGGGATCCCGCGCAGTGCATCCAGTGCAACCGCTGCAGCTATGTCTGCCCGCACGCCGTTGTACGCCCGTATCTGCTTACGGAAGAAGAAAAGAACGGCATGCCGGAGGGCATGAAGATCACGCCCGCAAAGGGCAAGGGAGCCGAGGGGCTGTACTTTACCCTTCAGGTCAGCGAGGCCGACTGCACGGGCTGCGGAAGCTGCGCGCATGTATGTCCCGCGAAGGAGAAGGCATTGACGATGGTGCCCGCAGCCACGGCACAGGACACCGGGGAGAGCTGGGAGTACGCGCTTTCGCTCCCCGAGAAGGAAGATATTTTTGATCCCTATACGGTAAAGGGCAGCCAGTTCAGGCGGCCGCTGGTCGAGTTCTCGGCGGCCTGCGCCGGATGCGGCGAGACGCCCTACGCGAAGATCCTGACGCAGCTCTACGGAGACAGGGTCTACTGGGCAAACGCCACCGGCTGTTCCCAGGCATGGGGCTCCGCGATGCCCGGCATCCCGTACACGGTGAACGGGCAGGGGCACGGTCCCGCATGGTCGAACTCCCTGTTTGAGAATAACGCCGAGTTCAGTCTCGGCATGGTGCTCTCCGTGGGACAGCAGAGGGAGGCACAGAAGAAGCGCGTGACGGATCTGCGCGGACAGACGAAGGACAGCGCCCTTGCCGGTGCCATCGACACCTGGCTGGAGACCTACGATTCCTTTGAAAGATCGGCCCCGGCCTCCGAGGCGCTCATCGCGGCCCTGGAGAAAGAGGGAAGTGAGCAGGCGCGCACCATCCTGCGCTATAAGGATCAGCTTTCGAAGAAGACCTTCTGGATGTACGGCGGTGACGGCTGGGCCTACGATATCGGTTTCGGCGGCCTTGACCACGTGATCGCGAGCGGCGAGGACGTGAACGTCCTGATCGTCGACACGGAGGTCTACTCCAATACAGGCGGACAGGCATCCAAGGCGACGCCGGTCGGCGCCGTTGCCCAGTTTACCGCGGCAGGCAAGAAGCAGCCGAAGAAGGATCTGGGGAGCATGCTGATGACCTACGGGCAGGTATACGTCGCCCAGGTCGCGATGGGAGCGGATTACGCGCAGCTCATCCGCGCGCTGAAGGAAGCGCAGGAGTATAAAGGACCGAGCGTGATCATCGCCTATGCGCCCTGCCAGGAGCACGGACTGCGCTGCGGCACGGACCGCGTGCAGGATGAGATGAAGAAGGCGGTCGACGCAGGCTACTGGTTCCTCTACAGGTACAACCCGGATGCGGAGCCGAAGTTCACGCTTGACTCGAAGGAGCCCAGCATCGCCTATCAGGAATTCCTGGACGGCGAGGTGCGCTACAGCGCGCTGCGCAGGACCTTCCCGGACAATGCCGACGCCCTGTTCGCGGAAGGCGCGAAGCTTTCTTCGGAGAGATATGAAAAGTACAGAGAAATGGCGGAGCGCGAAGAGCGCTGAGCCTGTAACAGTAAAGGTAGATAAAAGATGCTGAAAACACTGCTGTCTTATATCAAGGAGTACAGGAGGGCCTCCCTCCTGACTCCTCTGTGCATGATCGGCGAGGTGGTCATGGAGATGATCATCCCGCTGCTCATGGCATCCATTATCGATCAGGGAGTCTCCGCAGGGAACCTTGACCATATCATTAAAGTAGGGCTGATCATGATCGGGGCTGCCGGCCTCGGTCTTTTATTCGGCCTTCTCGGCGGCGTTTTTGCCGCCCGCGCTTCCACGGGATTCGCGAAGAATCTCCGCATGGGAATGTTCGAAAACATCCAGACATTCTCCTTTGAGAATATTGACCGGTTCAGCGTTGCGGGACTCGTCACCAGAATGACGACGGACGTCTCGAACGTCCAGAACGCCTACCAGATGATCCTGCGGATGTGTTTCCGCGCCCCGGCAAGCCTGATCGTGGCAATGACGATGGCGTTCATCATCAATGCGAGGCTCGCGAGCATCTATCTGATCGCGGTGCTTTTCCTCGGCCTTTTCCTGGTCTTTATCATGAGCAGGGCAATAAAATACTTTACGCAGGTCTTCGAAAAGTATGACGAGCTCAACGCGAGCGTGCAGGAGAACGTGACCGGTATCCGCGTTGTAAAGGCGTATGTCCGCGAGGAGCACGAAAACAGCAAATTTACAAAGGCGGCCTGGAACCTTTACAAGATGTTCACGGACGCCGAGAAGATCGTCGTCTATAACGGGCCGGTCATGACCCTTACGGTCTACACCTGCATTCTGCTGATCAGCTGGTTCGGCGCGAAGATGATCGTGGCGGGCAGCCTGACCACGGGAGAGATGATGAGCCTTCTCGCCTACTGCATGAATATCCTGATGAGCCTGATGATGCTCTCCATGATCTTCGTGATGCTGACGATGAGCGCGGCGAGCGGGCGCAGGATCGCCGAGGTGCTGGAGGAGGAGAGCACGCTGAAGAATCCGGAGGATCCGGTATTTGAAGTCGCGGACGGCAGCATCGAGTTTCGGGACGTCATGTTCTCTTACAGCGCTACGGCGGAGATACCGGTCCTCGACCATGTGAATCTGAAGATCGAATCAGGGGAGACGATCGGCATTATCGGGCCGACCGGCAGCTCCAAATCGAGCCTTGTCAGCATGATCAGCCGCCTCTACGATGTGACCGGCGGCAGTGTGCTGGTCGGCGGAAGAGATGTGCGGGAGTATGACCTCGACGCGCTGCGCAGGCAGGTGTCGGTCGTGCTCCAGAAGAACGTACTGTTCTCGGGCACCGTCATCGACAACCTCCGCTGGGGGGATGCGGACGCGACGCCGGAGCAGTGCAGGGAGGCATGCCGGATCGCCTGCGCGGATGACTTTATCATGCGGATGCCGCAGGGCTATGATTCCGAGATCTCCCAGGGAGGCACGAACCTCTCCGGCGGCCAGCAGCAGCGGCTCTGCATCGCAAGGGCCCTCCTCGGGAAGCCGAAGATCATTATTTTTGACGACAGCACGAGCGCGGTCGATACCGCGACGGACGCGAAGATCCGCGCCGCCCTCCGGGACGAGATCCCCGGGACGACAAAGATCATTATCTCGCAGCGTGTCTCCAGCATCGAGCAGGCTGACCGGATCATCGTCATGGACGAGGGCAGGGTCAGCGGCTTCGGCACGCATAAGGAGCTCCTTGCCTCGAATGAGATCTACCGGGATGTGTACGAGTCGCAGACCGGCGCGGAGGCGGATTTTGACGCGAAAGGAGGGGATGACTGATGGCACAGTCCCAAAACGGCCCGCAGCCGGCGGGAGGACAGGCAAACGTACGCCCGGTGCGCGGCCCGGGCGGGCGCGGTGTGCGCGGCCCCCGTCCCAAGCTTGAACACCCGTGGGCCCTCTTCTGGAGGATCCTGCGCTATGTCGGGCAGCGGTACCTGGCACAGGGCATCCTGGTGGTCGTCCTGATCTTTGTCAGCGTGCTGGCGAACATTCAGGGAACGCTGTTTACGAGGACCCTGATCGACGCTCACATCACGCCGCTTCTCGCCTCACCGTCCCCCGATTTTTCGGGGCTGGCCGCGGCGATCGGCCGCGTGGCCATATTTTACGGGATCGGCGTGCTCGCAGCCTTCGTGCAGCAGAGGATCATGATCGAGATCACGCAGGGCACGATGCGCAGGCTCAGGACAGATGTGTTCACGCACATGGAGAGTCTTCCGATCCGGTATTTCGATACCCACTCCCACGGCGAGATCATGTCGGTCTACACGAATGATATTGATACGCTGCGGCAGATGATCAGCCAGAGCATCCCGCAGATGATCAACAGCTCCGTCACGGTCGTCAGCGTATTGATCTCCATGGTGATCCTGAGCATCCCCCTGACGGCCCTCAGCCTGCTGATGGTGGGGATCTCCCTCTTTGCGGCGGCAAAATGCACGGCTGTCAGCGGACGTTATTTCGTTTCGCAGCAGGCGAGCCTCGGCAGGGTGAACGGGTTTGTCGAGGAGATGATGAACGGCCAGAAGGTCGTCAAGGTGTTCTGCCATGAAGAGCAGAATATCCGGGAATTCAATGAACTGAGCGAGGAGCTTTTTGTCTCGGCGGACAAGGCCAACCTCTATTCCAACGTTCTCGGCCCGATCAATTCGCAGATCGGCAACATCAGCTACGTGCTGTGCGCGGTGGTCGGCGGCGTGCTCGCCCTGTACGGGACCGGCGGTTTTACGCTCGGCTCCCTGGCCAGTTTTCTGACCTTTAACCGGAGCTTCTCCATGCCGGTCAGTCAGGTCTCCATGCAGCTGAACAGCATCGTCATGGCCCTCGCCGGCGCCGACAGGATCTTCCGCCTGATGGATGAGGAGCCGGAGAAGGACGAAGGTTATGTGACGCTGGTGAATGCCGTGACGAAGGACGGCGTCCTGAAAGAGGCAGGCGAGGAGCATACCGGCATCTGGGCCTGGAAGCATACGCACCAGGCGACGGGAGAGACGGAGTATAAGCGGCTGGAGGGGGACGTTGTCTTTGACGGCGTGGATTTCGGATACGATCCGGATAAAATGGTCCTGCATGATATCAGGATGTTCGCGGAGCCCGGACAGAAAATCGCTTTTGTCGGGACGACGGGAGCCGGAAAGACGACCATCACCAATCTGATCAACCGTTTCTACGATATTCAGGACGGGAAGATCCGCTACGACGGGATCAACATCAACAAGATCAAGAAGGCCGACCTGCGGCGCTCCCTCGGGATGGTGCTCCAGGAGACGAACCTCTTCACGGGGACCGTGGCGGACAATATCCGCTACGGAAAGCTGGACGCCTCCGACGAGGAGGTGATCGCCGCGGCCAGGCTTGCGAACGCGGACGGCTTCATCAGGCAGCTCCCGAAGGGCTATGACACGGTGATCACGGCGAACGGAGGAAATCTCAGCCAGGGCCAGAGACAGCTTCTCGCGATCGCGAGAGCGGCCATCGCCGATCCGCCGGTCCTGATCCTCGACGAGGCGACAAGCTCCATCGATACCAGGACAGAGCGGAACGTGCAGGAGGGAATGGACCGGCTGATGAAAGGGCGCACGACCTTTGTGATCGCCCACCGTCTGTCCACGGTCCGCGACAGCGACTGCATCATGGTGCTGGAGCAGGGGCGCATTATCGAACGCGGCACGCACGAGGAGCTGCTCGCCCAGAAGGGAAAATACTGTCAGCTGTATACGGGAAGCAGCGCCGCGCAGGCGCAGGCTTAAATCTTAATAGTTTTTTCGTTGCCTGCCGTATTTTCGGTATGTTATACTCAGAAAGTAATTGCCCCTCCTCTGAGGAGGATGTACAGGACGAAAGTAGGGGGCCTGTACGGAAAGGAGTCCAGTATGGGAAAATTTAGTGAAACACTCAAAAAACTCGGACAGGATACGAAGAGCGGAGTACAGAAGATGGGAGAGACCTATTCGGTCAATTCTCAGATCTCTGATGCAAGGAAAGAACTGGAAAAGAGCTTTGCGGCTCTCGGCCGGGCAGTATACACGAAGGCGCAGAACGGAGAAGCTCCGGAGGGCTTCGAGGAAGAGTTCGGGACCATCCGTTTGGCTGCTGAGAAGCTGGAGAATCTTTCCGAGCAGCTGAACAAGATCAAGGGCGTCGTCTACTGTCCGGAATGCGGAAAGGAAGCTTCCAGAGGCGAGAAATTCTGCTCCTACTGCGGGGCTAAGCTTCCCGATGATGCAGTGGATGCCGGCGATGCCGCCGAAAAGATCGTATCTGACGTAAAAGAGGCAGCCGGACAGGCCGGTGAAGCCGTGAATGATGTTGTCGATAAGGCATCCGCGTTCTTCGGCTCTGTCGCCGGCAAGGCGGATTCTTTTGTAAAGGGTCTGAAGGGCCAGGCGGAAGACGGAGAGGAAGAAGTCGAAGAAGACGAAGAGGAATCCTTTACGGAAGTAGAGGAGAACGCGCAGGAGGCTGCTCCGGAGGCGGAGGAAGCGGCGCAGGAAGCCGCTCCGGAGGCTGAGGAAGCGGCAGATGAGGCGGAGCCGGAGGATAAAGGCGAAGCCTGAGAGCAGGACTGAGAGCAGGAGGGCATCACAGAATGAGCTGGAATGATGAGAAGGAACTTTCGGGACTGGTCGGGGAGATACTGAAAAGTTATGACCAATACCCCCTGATCAATAATATCGGCGTGAAGGACAGGCTCAATCAGAGTGAGATCATCGGCCTGCTTCAGGAGATCCGATGTCTGGTCTTTCCGGGGTTCTTTGAAAGCAGACATCTGAACAGCACCTCTGTTCCCTATCACCTCGGGGAGACGCTGGAGGATATCCAGTACCGCCTGCAGCACCAGATCGTGATGGCATTTCACCACGGCCTGGATCCCATCGGAGAGTGCCCGGCGGAGCCGGAGAAGGAGGCAGAGAGGATCTCGAAGGAATTTCTTTCGGGGATCCCGAAGATCCGCAGCCTTCTTGCCACCGACGTGCAGGCTGCCTATGACGGGGATCCCGCCGCGTTCAATACGGACGAGACGATCTTCTCTTACCCGGGTGTTTTTGCGATCAGCGTTAACCGGATCGCCCATGAGCTGCATGTGCTGGGCGTTCCGATGATCCCCCGCATGATGACGGAATACGCGCACAACCTGACCGGTATCGATATTCATCCGGGCGCCACGATCGGCACCTATTTCTTTATCGACCACGGCACCGGCGTTGTGGTCGGCGAGACCACCGAGATCGGCAGCGGCGTGAAGATCTACCAGGGCGTTACGCTCGGTGCTCTTTCCACCAGGGGAGGACAGTCCCTGCGCCATAAAAAGCGTCATCCCACCCTCGAGGATAATGTGACGGTCTATTCCGGCGCTTCCATCCTCGGCGGCGAAACCGTGATCGGCGAGGGCGCCGTGATCGGCTCTAACGTATTCATCACCTCGTCGGTCCCGAAGGGGACAAAGGTCAGCATCAAGAATCCGGATCTGCAGTTCAAGGAATCCGGAAGGAAGCAGGCGCCGGTCACCGAGCTGGATCAGGAAGGCTTCCGCAAGTGGGAGGAATGACCTACGGTCGGGGGAGACACTATGGAAGAACTTATTCTCGCGTCGGGCTCGCCCCGGCGCGCCCGGCTCCTTTCGCAGATCGGCATTCCCTTCCGGGTCGTCGTGAGCGGGGAGCCGGAAGATACAAAGAAGACGCAGCCCGCCGATATCGTGCGGGAGCTCTCCGCCCAGAAAGCGGGACATGTGGCTGCCGGCATCCGTGACGGCGTCGTTCTCGGAGCGGACACGGTCGTCGCGCAGGACGGCAGCGTTCTGGGAAAACCTGCGGACCGGGCGGACGCAAAGGCAATGCTGATGCGTCTTTCCGGCGCTTGGCACTCCGTCTTTACCGGCGTGACGATCATCGCGAAGAAGGACGGAGAGGCCAGGGTGAGCACTTTCGCCTGCGAGACGCGCGTAAAGGTGCACGAGCTGGAGGAAAGGGAGATCGAAGACTATCTGGATACCGGGGATCCGTTCGACAAAGCCGGAAGCTACGGGATCCAGGGCCCCTTCGCGGCATACGTGGATGAGATCCGCGGGGACTACAATAACGTCGTGGGCCTCCCTGCCGCCGCGGTCTATCAGGAGCTGAAAAGGCTGGGCGTCATAGGGAAGGACACAATTTAATCACAGGCAAAACACAAAAACGTCATACCTGTTTCACATTTTATACAAGATCGGGCGCTATAGTACTAACTATAAAATGTGAAAGAAGGAGGCGTTTTTTATGTTAAAGAAAAAAGCAGCAGCGATCATCCTGGGAGCAGCTGTAGCCTATACGGGAGTCGCGGCAGTCTACGGACTGGGAAATGAAGGAGAAACCATGGCGGTCACCGCGCAGGAGACCGGAAAGGGACCGCAGGGGAGGCTGACTGTTGAATCGGTCGACGCCGCAGTCGCGCAGATCCCCGATTTCAGCTATGAGAACGTGGCTGATCTGGCGGAGGCGTCGATGCCCTCGATCGTGGCGATCACAAACAAGTCCGTCCAGGAGGTGCAGAGCTACTTCCTCGGGAGGAATTTCCAGTATGAGAGTGAGAGCGCCGGGTCCGGCATCATCGTAAGCCAGAACGACGATGAACTTCTGATCTGCACCAACAACCACGTGGTCGAGGGGGCGGCCGAGCTTACGGTCAGCTTCATCGATGAGACCTCTTCGGAAGCCGTCGTAAAGGGCACAGATCCTGATAACGACCTGGCTGTGGTCGCGGTAGACTTAGATGACATCGACGACGAAACACTCTCGGCCATCCGCGTGGCGGTGATGGGAAATTCCGATGAAATGCGGGTCGGCGAGCAGGTCGTGGCGATCGGCAATGCGCTCGGATACGGGCAGTCCGTGACGACCGGAATCCTCAGCGCGAAGGACAGGGAACTGAGCGCGTGGGACGGCTATCAGGCGGTCACCTATGACAGCCTTCTGCAGACAGACGCGGCGATCAACCCCGGCAACAGCGGCGGCGCGCTCTTCAACATGGAAGGAGAGCTGATCGGCATCAACTCCGTGAAAGCATCCGAGAACAGTGTCGAGGGCATGGGCTACGCGATCCCGATCACCAAGGCGGAGCCGATCCTGGAGGAGCTGATGAGCAGAGAGACCAGGACACCGGTGGACGAAGAGGAAGCTGCCTACATGGGGATCAGCGGTGAGAGCGTTCCCACAGAAGTGACCACGATGTACGGGATCCCCGAAGGCATCTATGTGGAAGTGGTCGGAGAAGGATCGCCGGCAGAGGAGGCAGGACTTGAGCAGGGTGACATCATCACCGATTTCGACGGCGTATCCGTAAAGACCATGCGCGATCTCCAGAAGCGCATGCAGTATTACAGGGGCGGCGAGACCGTAGAGATGACGGTGCAGTCATCCGCGGACGGCGCGTATCAGGAAAAGACCCTGAGCATCACGCTCGGCCTCAGAAGCGATTACCAGAACTGAGCGCATCTCCTTCCGGTTTACTTTGCCCTCTGTTTATGATACTATCCGAATGGAACCGGGGAAAAGGGGCTGAAAGGAGAATAAAAAATGGAAGTATATAAGACATTCGGGACCTGTTCAAAATCGATCTCCTTCAATGTGGAAGACGGGATCGTCCATGATGTGAGCTTTGAGGGCGGCTGCCCCGGCAATACGAAGGGCGTTGCCCTTCTGGTGGAGGGCATGCGGGTGCAGGATGTGATCAACCTCCTTGAAGGTGTCCCCTGCAGAGACAGAGGGACGTCATGTCCCGACCAGCTCGCAAGGGCCCTGAAAGAGTATCTGGCAAAGAACGCCTGACAAGGGGCGGACACAGAAAAAAACGGATCCATAAGCGGAAAATAACGGCAGGCGTTTCGTCACTATTTAGTATTGACGGGGCGCCTGCCGCGTCTTTTTAATAATATTTGACAAAAATAAAACCAGCGGTCAGGGATCATATTGATTTTGTTTTACATTCATGTATAATAACGGTGAGTCGGTATGCCCTGGCTGCCGGCGTCGGAACAAAGCAACACTATTATATTTTTTCAAGAAAGAGGTTATAGAGTATGGCAGCACTTGATCTTGGTAAGTATGGTATCACCGATGTAAAAGAGATCGTCTATAATCCGTCCTATGAACTGCTGTTCAAGGAGGAGATGGATCCGTCTCTTGAAGGCTTTGACAAGGGCCAGCTGACTGAACTGGATTCCGTCAACGTCATGACCGGTATCTACACCGGACGTTCTCCCAAAGACAAATATATCGTCATGGACGAGAACTCCAAGGACACTGTATGGTGGACCACCGACGGATACAAGAACGACAACCATCCGATGAGCAAAGAGACCTGGGCAGTCGTCAAGGATCTTGCCGTCAAGCAGCTCTGCAGCAAGAGGCTGTTCGTTGTCGATGCATTCTGCGGCGCCAACAAGGATACCCGCATGGCGATCCGTTTCATCGTTGAGGTCGCCTGGCAGGCACACTTCGTAAAGAACATGTTCATCCAGCCGACTGAGGAAGAGCTTGCTTCCTTCGAGCCGGACTTCGTCGTTTACAATGCTTCCAAGGCTAAGGTCGACAACTACAAGGAGCTGGGCCTCAATTCCGAGACCTGCGTAGCCTTCAACATCACCAGCCGTGAGCAGGTCATCCTGAACACCTGGTACGGCGGCGAGATGAAGAAGGGTATGTTCTCCATGATGAACTACTATCTGCCGCTGAAGGGCATTGCAGCAATGCACTGCTCCGCCAACACCGATATGAACGGTGAGAACACCGCAGTCTTCTTCGGTCTGTCCGGCACCGGCAAGACCACCCTTTCCACCGACCCGAAGCGTCTCCTGATCGGCGATGACGAGCACGGCTGGGACGACAACGGCGTCTTCAACTTCGAGGGCGGCTGCTATGCGAAGGTCATCAACCTGGATAAGGACTCCGAGCCCGACATCTACAACGCCATCAAGCGCGATGCTCTTCTTGAGAACGTGACCGTAGACGCGGCAGGCAAGATCGATTTCAATGACAAGAGCGTGACCGAGAACACCCGTGTTTCCTATCCGATCGAGCACATCGAGAAGATCGTCAAGAACGTAAGACCGATCTCCTCCGGCCCGGCTGCAAAGAATGTTATCTTCCTGTCCGCGGATGCTTTCGGCGTTCTTCCGCCGGTATCCATCCTGGATGCAGAGCAGACCAAATATTACTTCCTGTCCGGTTTCACAGCAAAGCTGGCCGGTACCGAGCGCGGCATCACCGAGCCGACCCCGACCTTCTCTGCATGCTTCGGCCAGGCGTTCCTGGAGCTTCATCCGACCAAGTACGCGGAAGAGCTCGTTAAGAGAATGAACCAGAGCGGCGCAAAGGCTTACCTTGTAAACACCGGCTGGAACGGCACCGGCAAGCGTATCTCCATCAAGGATACCCGCGGAATCATCGATGCCATCCTGAACGGCGCGATCAACGGCGTGCCCACCAAGAGACTTCCGTACTTCAACTTCGAGATCCCGACCGTCCTTGAGGGCGTAGACACCGGTATCCTGGATCCGAGAGACACCTATGCGAACCCCGCTGAGTGGGATGCGAAGGCAAAGGATCTGGCCGGCCGCTTCATCAAGAACTTCGCGAAGTATGAGACCAACGCCGCCGGTAAGGCCCTGGTAGCTGCAGGTCCGCAGCTGTAATTCAAAGAGACGGCGAAGGCCCGGAAGACTTCCGGACAAGTTTAAGATCAGCATAAGCGATCAGCGGCAGCAGCTGCCAGAAGGGCAGCGGCTGCCGCTTTTTTTGAGCCGGGATCAGACGCCCCGCCGTTGTTGACACCGTTTTTGTTTTCAGGCATACTTGAAATGCATATCCCTTTAAGACAGCTTATCGACGACATTCAGGGAGGATATTGGAACGATGAATCTTACCAGCATCATCACTCTTTTCGGCGGACTCGGCGCCTTCCTTTTCGGTATGCATTACATGGGCGAGGGCCTGCAGCTTGCCGCCGGCACGCGCATGAAGAACCTGCTGGAAAAGCTGACGAGAAACCCGGTGATCGGCTTTCTCGTGGGCATGGTCGTGACCGTGGTCATCCAGTCTTCCGCGGCGACAACGGTCATGGTCATGGGCTTTATCAATGCCGGCATCATGGACCTCGCACAGGCGACAGGCGTCATTTTCGGCGCGAATATCGGTACGACCATCACGAGTATCCTGATCGCGCTGGATGTTTCGGCGATCGCTCCGGTGTGTATTGCCGCCGGTGCCCTGATGATGCTTTACGCGAAAAGAAAAAAGACCCGCTATTTCGGCCAGATCCTGCTGGGCTTCGGAATGCTTTTCCAGGGTCTGCACACGATGAGCGGAGCGATGGCGCCGCTCAAGGATTCGCCCCGCTTCACGAGCTTTATCGTCGGTGCGGATAATCCTTTCCTCGGGTTTTTGATCGGCGCGCTGATGTGCGCCGTCCTGCAGAGCTCCTCGGCGGCCGTCGGTATCGTGCAGGCGCTCGCCATGCAGGGACTGATGCCGCTCGGATTTGCGGCTTTTCTGGTCTGCGGGATCAACGTCGGCTCCTCAACCCCGCCTCTCATGTCCGCGCTGAAGGCAAGACACAACGCGCAGCGCGCGGCGCTGATCTACCTGATCTTCAACGTCGTCGGCGCGGTCATCTTCATGCCGGTCGTCATATTTACCCCCCTGGTGGAGATCCTGGGCACAAAGATCCCTTCACCGGCTTTCCAGGTGTCCGCCTTCCATATCCTTTTCAAGGTGGTGACGGGCCTCATCCTGCTCCCGCTGGTGAACCAGGTCGTTAAACTGACCTACCGCATCATTCCCGTAAGGGCGCACGAGAGCGAGATGCGCCTGAAATACATCGACAAGAACATGATCGGTTCTCCTGCCGTCGTAACGGTGCAGGTGGGCAAAGAGGTCGACCGCATGGCATCTCTGGCGGCGGACAACCTGAAGGATGCCGGCCAGGGCCTGATCGACGGATCCTGCGAAAAGGCGCAGAAGATCAGGGATAATGAGGAGGTCATCGATTTCCTTGCCGGTGAGATCACGGATTACCTGAGCAAGGTGTCCAGCCTTGAGATGGCGCCTGAGATCGCGGAATATTTAAGCTGTGTCTATCACGCGATCAACGATCTCGAGCAGATCGGCGATCACTGCGTCAAGATCCTGGCACAGAATGAAAAGAATGAGGAGCTCGGGAAGATGTACTCTCCCGAAGCCCAGAAAGAACTCCAGGAGATCCTGGATGAGGATCTGCGCCTGCTTGCCGAGGCGGCTGACCGTTTCCTGAACAGATTGGTGACCATCGAGCAGTGGGGCCAGATGCAGAAGGGAGTGCGGAAGATCGCAAGGCTCGTGTCCGAGGCACAGTCCAATCACATGGACCGCCTGCGCCGGCAGGTCTGCAGCTTTGACCAGGGGCTTACCTTCATGGAGTCGATCAACAGTTTTTCGAGGATCGTGAACCATATTTCCAACCTTGAGGAAGTGGTCATCGGCGCCGAGGTGCGCGCGGGTCTTCCCCAGGGCAGCGGAAACTGAGTATTAAACCCGGTATGGGCCCCGCCCGCGGGACCCGGGCAGACAGTAAGGAGAAGAAAATGAGTGATCTGACACAGTATGAAAGCAGGGAAGGCGCAAACGCGGTCTCAGATGAGGAATTTGCCTATTCGCAGAAGATCATCAAAGACCTGTCCGATTATTATTCCTCAAAGGTGGTCGGGCAGGAGGAGCTGCGCCGGTCCCTGATCGCCGCGATCATTGCCGACGGGCACATCCTCATCGAATCAGTCCCCGGACTAGCCAAGACAACGGCAGCGAAAGCCATTTCGGACGCGGTGGACGGACAGTTCTCCAGGATCCAGTGCACGCCCGACCTTCTCCCCAGCGATATCATCGGAACGCAGATCTACCATCAGGAGACGGGGAAGTTTGAGACCATCTTCGGCCCCGTCTTTGCCAACTTTGTCCTTCTCGACGAGGTGAACCGCTCCAGCGCAAAGACACAGAGCGCCATGCTTGAGGCGATGCAGGAGAGACAGGTGACCATCGGCGGCGTGACTTACCGGATGCCGGAGGACATCTTTATCGTCATCGCGACGCAGAACCCCATCGAGCAGGAGGGGACCTATCCGCTCTCCGAAGCGCAGACGGACCGCTTCATGATCAAGGAAACGCTGACCTATCCTTCCGCCGCGGAGGAGATCCGCATTATGGAGATGACGGAGGCAAAAGCGTTCCGGAAGACGCCGCCTGTCATGACCATCCGCGACGTGGACCTTGTGCAGGATATCGCGGAGAAGGTCTATGCGGATGCCGCCATCAAGCGCTATATCGCAGAGATCATTTCGGCGACGCGCATGCCCGGAAACATCCTCGGAAAAGAGAGGGGCGATTATATCCGGATCGGATCGAGCCCGCGCGGCGCGATCGCGTTCCTCCGCATCGCGAAAGCGGCCGCCCTGATGCACGGGCGCCGGTTCGTGATCCCGGAGGATGTCAAGGAGATGAGCCGTCCTGTGCTCCGTCACAGGATCGGGCTTACCTACTCCGCCTATGCCGACGGCGTCACGCCGGATGACCTGATCGGCGAGCTGGTCGGGAAGATCAATACCCCGTGATCATGGAGGACAGGGATGCAGTACGATTATCTTGACCGTATCAGAAGTTCCGTGACCCTCTATACCAGGAGAAAGACGTCCAACGTCCTGGACGGATCCTTCAGCTCTGTCTTCCGGGGCAGGAGCCTGGAATTCGAGGATCTCAAGGAATATGATTTCGGCGACAACGTCCATGACATAGACTGGAAATCGTCCTCCCGGACCGGGAAGACCCTGATCCGGCGCTATGTCTCCGAGAAAAAGCACAACGTTCTTCTGGTCGGCGACACCGGCCTGAAGATGACGGGAAATACCCCCTCCGGGGAGTCCAAGGAAGAGATCGCAGCTCTTACAATGGGGACGATCGCTTACCTGGCCGACCGACAGGGGGCTGACTTTTCCTTCGCCTGGGGCGGGGAGAAAAACTGTGTATTCGACTATTTCCGCTCCGGACCGGAGCATCTTGAGACGCTTCTGTATCAGTACAAAGAAGCGGTCGGTACGCCGGGCCGGCTCGGCTTTTCCGAGACCCTCTACAGCGTCCTTGACCGGACGGAAAAAAGGATGATCATCATAGGTGTGACGGATATCGACGGGCTTTTTGGGATAGACGAGAGGCTTTTAAAGTCCCTGACGTACAGGAATGATTTTATGCTGGTATGCATTGACGATATCTCCATGCTGCAGGCGGGTGCCTATGACCTGGATATCGCCAGGTATGTGCCGCGGTTATTCCGGTTTTCCGGAAAGCTCCGCGCGGTGGAAGAGAGGGAGCGCGCCGCGGTGATGGAAAAGAGCAGGAAGCTGAACACGCGTTTTCGCGTACCCATGGTGACCGTGAGCAGCGCGGACCGGATCGTGGAAAGCGTGATCGAATTGTTTGAGAGGTACAGAAATGGGTTTTTCCGTTAAGCTGCAGATGCCTGTCGGGTTTGATATCCGCTGGTTTTTGCCGGCGGCGGCCGGCGCCCTGCTGGCCGCTTTTCTTCTCTGGATGCTACGGACACGGAAAGCGGCTGGTCCCGCCCCGCAGACAGCAGCGGGCGGGGGAGCTCCCGATTTTTCCGGGGAGACTGCTGCCGTGCCGTTAGAGGAGAAGTACCTTTTGATCCTGGAGGCTCTCCGGAAAGAATATGGCGCCGGAAAAGTCGATGAAAGGGAGGCCTGCCAGCAGCTCAGCAGGATCATGAGGGCTTTCGCATCGGAAAAAACAGGCAAAAGAGCCGACCACGCAACTTTAAGTGAGATCCGCGGCATGAATATGCCGTCTCTTGAAAAACTGATCGGGGTGTACTACGAACCGGAGTTTGCCGAAAACGCCGGTATCGATGTGAACGCTTCCATTGATCAGGCAGAAGAGGTCATCAAATTATGGAATTGAGCTATCCGTTCCTTCCCATTCTTGTGATCGTTTTGATCCTTGCCTGCACGGCCCTCTGGCTGGTCATGCAGAAGAAGATAAAGACGGATCAGGAGAGCGGCGTGAGGGCGGCCAACACCCGGTTTGTCAGGCAGCATCCGCTGTACCGGAGGCTGCGGCTGGTCTCGGTCCTTTTAGGGCTCCTGCTGCTTGCAGGCACGGCCGGCTCAGTCATCTGCCTTTCCTTCATAGCCGCAAGGCCTTATACCAGCGAGAGCCTGAAGACCGGCGTCAAAAAGCGGGACATCATGCTCTGCCTCGACATATCGACATCTGTCTATGAACAGAACTATGATATCGTGGATTACCTTGAGGAGATCGTCCGCGGACTTGACGGAGACCGCTTCGGGATCACACTCTTTAACACGACCGCCTATCAGTATGTTCCCGTGACGGACAACTATGACTATATCGCCGAAAGGCTGGAGGAACTGAAGGAGTTTTTCCTGGTCGAGAAGTCATACACGGAACTGGCCGAACAATACGAGTATAGAGATATCCCGGACGATGATCTTGCCCTGCTGCTGGAATACATCGATGAGATGGACTATATCAGCGCGGGGACAGAGGTTGGCAATTCTTTAAAGGGAAGCTCGCTGATCGGCGAGGGGCTCGCGTCCGCCCTCTATGGTTTTCCGAGGCTGGAAGATACCGAGCGGACGAGGATGATCCTGATGTCCACCGACAACGATGAGATCGCCAGGAAAGCGCCCGTCGTGGACCTGCAGGGCGCCATGAAGCTCTGTAAGGAGCATGACGTCCGCGTGTACGGCATCTATCCCGGCCCCGACCGGTTCTCGGGATACTACTGGAACACGGAGAACGAGGAGAAGTACAGGACGCTGACCGAGGACACGGGAGGCGCCTTCTATGAGACCACGTCCGATATCCCTGTTTCGGAGATCATACGGGATATTGAGGCGGTGGAGGCAAAGTCCGTGGAATCCGTCGTTCTTACGCGCCGCAATGAGCACCCGGAAGCTTTCTTCCTTCCGTTCGTCATTTTCCTTTCGATCTCACTTTTCACAGGAGCAATAGTTAAGCGATGATCTTCAGACCGATCTTACCTCTCATTCCCTTTTCGGCAGCGGCCGCAGCTGTGATCCTGATCACGGCCGTGCTGATCCTGAAGGGGGAGGGAGACGCCAAAAAGAGAATATGCTCGCTCGCTTTCCTTCTTGCCGCCGCACTGCTCACCTTCTGTATTGAGCTTCGGCCGATGAGGGCCGAAAAGAAGACGGACGTGGAGGTAAAAAATACGGACGTTCTGTTCGTAGTGGACGGATCGATCAGCATGTGGGCCGAGGACGGAACGTACGGCACCCGCATGGATGACGTCCGGGCGGCGTGCGGCCGGATCATCTCGGATCTGCAGGGCGCGAGCTTCGGCGTGGTAAGCTTTGACCGCAAGTCCCGTATCATGGCACCGTTCACGCAGGATACGACCGCCGTCACGGATGCCCTTGCAATGATCACTGAGCCTTCGACCGACTACGCGAAGGGGAGTTCCCTGAACGCGCCGCTCGCGGATATCCTGAAGATGGCGGAGTTTTCGAAAAAGAAGGAAGACCGCCTGACGGTCATCCTCTTTTTCAGCGACGGAGAGATCACCGACGGATCGGAGCTGGTCTCCTATGAGCCTGTCCGCGCATATACGGATATCGGCGCGGTGTTCTGTGCGGGTTCTCCAGAAGGCGGGAAGATGAAAGATCAGTACGGCATCTATATCCGGGACGACAACTACGATTACGGCATCTCCGTGCCCGATGAGGAAACGCTGGGAAAGATCGCGCAGGACATCGGCGGAACGCTTGAGCACCTGGAAGGAGACGGCGACGCCGCGTCGAGGATGGGCGCGCAGATCCGCGAAGCCAGCTTTGTAACGATGGGGCAGGAAGAGCTTGAGGTCTACAATGACACTTACTACATCTTCGCTGCGCTGCTTCTCATCCTGCTTGCGGCCGGAGCGTTCTTTACCTTCAGAAAAATGCCGCTGTAACGCACAGGGCACGATACCGGGAGACGACACATAAATTATGAAAAAGAAAAAGACTTACGGGAGGACGATCGCAAGGATCGCGGCATGGCTGCTTCTCATCCTGTGCCTCCTTCTGGCCGCGCGGTTCGTGATCAACTGGCACTACGTGCGCATGTACAGATGGGGAGATTACCGCCTCGGGGAGGAAACGCTGCTGGCGTACGCAAAGGGGCCGGAGGAATATATCCCCTACTATAATCTTGGATGCGGGCAGTATAATACAGGCGATTACAAAAGCGCCGCCTCCTCTTTCGCGGGAGCGTTAGGCTGCAGGATCCCGGAGGGAGAAGAGTGCAAAGTCCGTGTAAACCTTGCGCTCTCGATCCTCGGCGGATATAATTTCAATGACCTTCCGGAGGAAAAGATCAAGGAAGCCGTAAGCGATCTGAAGACTGCGCGCGGCGTTTTGTGCGAGGTGGGCTGCGCAGACCCGGAGGGAACAGACGGGCATGATGAAAATGCCGAAAAACTGAAACAGGAGATCGACGAGCTTTTGCGGAAGCTGGACAGACCGGATGATGACGACGACGGCGGCGAAAAGGAGAGCGAGTCGGAGACAGAAACGGAGACAGAGACGGAAACCGAAACAGAGACAGAAACAGAAACAGAAGAACAGTCTTCCGGCGGACAGTCCGCCAAAGGAGGAGGATCCGGCGGCGGGAGCAGCAATGCGGAAAAACGCATGAAGGAAGAAATAGAGAAAAACCGCGAAGACATCAATGCGGAGCGGGCCAGGTCTCAGAGAGAGCGCGACGAGCGCGCGCAGGAGACCAAAAGCGCGGGCGGCGGCCAGGATGGCAGCGAGACCGAAGACAGTAGCGGACAGTCCGGCAGCGGTGAGACCGAAAGCGGCGGCGGCCAGGGTGGAAGCCAGTCCGGCGGCCCCGGCGGGAATGAGACCGGAAACGGCGGCGGCCCCGGCGAAGGCGGGGGCCAGGGCGAGACAGAAGAAAAGGTTGAGAAGATCTGGTAAAGAAATGGAGAGACAGATGATTCGGGAGATCGATTCGGGACAGGTCACGGACCTGGTTGAAAAGCTTTGTATAGAGACAAATGTTTACCTGCCGGAGGATGTGCGGGAAGCCATTCGGAAGGCCCGGGAGGCGGAGGACTGGGAGATCGCAGCCGGGATCCTGGACAGGATCAGCGAGAACTATGAGCTCGCCGAGCAGAGACATATGCCCATCTGCCAGGATACAGGCATGGCCTGTGTTTTCCTGGAGATCGGACAGGATGTGCATGTGACCGGAGGGTCGCTGGAGGAAGCAGTCAATGAAGGCGTGCGCCGGGGCTATGAGCGCGGATATCTGCGCAAGTCTGTGGTCGCCGATCCGGTGCGCCGGGGAAACACAGGGGACAATACGCCCGCGATGATCTACTATGACATCGTCCCCGGGGACATCTTCCGTGTGACGGTCGCGCCAAAGGGCTTCGGAAGTGAGAACATGAGCGCGATCCGCATGTTCAAGCCTTCTGCGGGTCTTGACGGCATCCGCGACTTCATCCTTGAGACGGTGGAGAATGCCGGGCCCAATCCCTGCCCGCCGATGATCGTCGGCGTCGGGATAGGCGGGACCTTTGACAAGGCAGCCCTGCTGGCAAAGAAGGCCCTGCTCAGGCCGGTCGGATCGTCAAATCCCGATCCGTTCTACGCTGATCTGGAGAGAGAAATGCTCGGGAAGATCAATGAGCTCGGCATAGGGCCGCAGGGATTTGGAGGCAGAACGACAGCGCTCGGCCTGCAGATCGAGACGATGCCCACCCACATCGCGGGAATGCCCTGCGCGATCAACATCAGCTGCCATGTCACGCGCCACGGGAGCGGCGAGATCTGAGCGGCGGAGTGATAAAAGGAGAAAACAGATGGAGAGAAAGATTACGCTTCCGCTGACAGCGGAGCTTGCCGGCAGCCTGCGTGCGGGCGACCGGGTCCTGCTGACCGGGACTGTCTATACTTCCAGGGATGCGGGACACAAGAGAATGTGTGAGGCACTTGCCCGCGGCGAGTCGCTTCCCTTTGACCCGAAGGACGCGGTCATCTATTATGTCGGACCCGCGCCGGCACCGCCCGGCGCGATCATCGGTTCCGCAGGGCCGACTACCAGCGGACGGATGGATGCCTATGCGCCCACCCTCATGCGCGCCGGCGTGCGCGGCATGATCGGCAAGGGGGCCAGGCTTCCGGAGGTGGCACAGGCCATGCAGGAGTATGGGGCGGTCTACTTTGGCGCCATCGGCGGCGCCGGCGCGCTTCTGGCGGAGTGTATCCGGGAATGCGAACTGATCGCCTATGAAGATCTCGGGGCGGAGGCCCTGCGGCGCCTGTATGTCGAGGATATGCCGCTGACGGTCATTATGGACTGCCACGGCGGGGACCTGTATAAACAGGGAAGAGAAGAATGGCTTAAGGAACATGGGACCGCCCGCTGAGGGCGGTCCTTTTTTGTGGGTTCACAGCTGCGCTGGCGGGGTGTGGGTTCCCGGCGCGGGAATGGTCCCGGCAGGGTACAGAAGAATAGTCGCGACTTGCTTTATTATCTTCCGGAAGCCAGCGGCCGCGGGCGAAAGGAAGCATTGGCAGGCAGTGCACTTTGCCCCATATCCACATCTGGTCTGCCCGGCGCGGCGACTAGTAACGTTTTGTTTCACATCTTCGTTACTTTGGCGGCTTGCGGACGTTTTTCATATGTGCTACCGTAGTTAGCACAACAAGCACATCTCAGCACACACTTCTATGCCGATCCGGATCGGCAGTACCCCAGACGATGAAAAAAAGGCAGGCACGCCGGGCATCCGCCCCGGCGTTCCTTTGCAAAGAAAGGAGACATTACCGGATGAAACTGACTGGAAAGTACAGAGGAAAGAGAGGACGCAGGGCGGGGACTGCCCTGCTGCTTGCGGCGGCCCTGACGCTGGGAGCCATCGCGGCGGTGCCCGGAGAGGACCTGCAGGAGGCGGAGACACAGTATCTTGCCGCCGCCCAGGAGGAGGAGTCGCCGGGCACCGGCGCGGAGGAAAGCGGCAGCTCCGGCGCGAATGAGGCCGCGGAGGATACCGGCGCTCCGGACAGCGAAAGCGCCGGGGAAACGGCAGCAGAAGGAGAAGGCCAGGGCCAGGGCGGCGAAGGCGCCGGGGATACGGCGCAGGAGACCTCTGCGGATGCTGCCGGTCAGCCCGCGGAAGACGCGGCAGGCAGTGGAGACACGATGCAGGAAGAGGATCCCGGGGAGGCTGTTTCTTTTGAGGAAGAGGTCCCTAATGTCAAAGAGGATGCAGACACTGAGCAGGCAGGCGCCGGCAGGGCGGATACGGACTCAGATGAAAAGGAAGCATCCCTGTCTGCGGAAGATGGAGAAACTCCGGAACTGTCCGCGGCGGATTCAGACGATGATGAAGCGGCGGGAAATGAGCCCGCGGAGGAGACCGGAAAAGAAAACGATGACCGGTCCGGGGAAGAGTCGGAAGAGGACACAGAGACAGAGTCTGAATCTGACACCGAAAAAGAGACAGAGAAAGATCCGGAAAAATATCGTGTCTATATCGCTGAAGGCGAAGGCTGGACAGCACGCCTCGAGGAGGAGGGAAAGCTCTTTTCGCCGGGCGAAGAGGTGCGG
>CAJOLD010000009.1 GCA_905235435.1 uncultured Lachnospiraceae bacterium | reverse complement strand
ACGGACAAGCTTGCGGAAGTGGTAAAGAACCTGCGGGAGGAGATCATCGCCCTCGGCGGTACGGTCCGGTTTAACACCTGTGTGACGGAACTTACGCGCCGGGAAGACGGCATCTGGCTTCTTCGCACCGAGAGCACAAGGCGCGGGGCGGAGACGGATAGGCCGCAGAGCGTCCTTCGCGCGGGGGCCGTCGTCCTCGCGCCCGGGCACAGCGCCCGGGATACCTTTGAGATGCTCGAAAAGAAGGGGTTTTCCCTGGAGGCAAAGCCCTTTGCGGCAGGCGTGCGCGTACAGCATCCCCAGAGCCTCATCGATGAGGATACGTACGGGGCGGACTGCCCCTACGAGATGGAGCCCGCCTCCTACAAGCTCACGCATACCCTAAAGGACGGAAGGGGCGTCTACTCCTTCTGTATGTGTCCCGGCGGCTATGTCGTGAACGCCTCCTCGGAGCCGGGGCACCTCGCCGTTAACGGGATGAGCTATTCCGGCCGGGACGGCGCAAACGCGAACAGCGCGGTCGTTGTCACCGTGCGTCCGGAGGACTACGGGGACGGCAGCCCCCTGTCCGGGATCCGCTATCAGCGGGAGATGGAGAAAAAAGCATACGAAGCCGCCGGCGGGAAGATCCCCGTGCAGCGCTTCGAGGACTTTAAGAGCGGAGAGGAGGCACGGGAGCCCGGCTCCCTGCAGCCCCAGATGAAGGGACAGTGGCAGGCGGCCAACGTGCGAAGGGCTCTTCCGGAGGAGATCGCCCTCGGCGTGATCGAGGGGATGGAAGCCTTCGGCCGCGTCCTTCCCGGCTTTGACGGACCGGACGCGCTGATCGCCGGCGTGGAGAGCCGGACGTCCTCCCCGGTGAGGATCCGGCGCACGGATACGCTGGAGGCGGAGGGAAACCCGGGCCTCTATCCCTGCGGAGAAGGGGCGGGATACGCGGGCGGAATCACCTCCGCGGCGGCGGACGGCGTGCGCGCGGCGGAGGCCGTCGTATCCAAATTTCACGTTGACTTTCCTGTTGAATAATGAAATAATAAGGCATGTTCCCGGGGAGAGAGCCAGGGACATACCATGAAAGAAACAGGCAGCATGAAGGATCTTCCGGAGCAGGACAGGCCTTATGAGAAATGTCTTGCGCAGGGCCCGGGCCGGCTTACGGACGCGGAACTGCTTTCCGTCATCCTTCGCACCGGAACGAGGGGAGAAACAGCGGTCGCGCTGTCGGCAAGAATACTGGAGAACCAGCACAGGAGCGGGCTTCTGGGCATTGTCCACGCCAGCGTTCCGGAGCTGATGCGGATCCGGGGGATCGGAAAGGTCAAGGCTGTGCAGCTCGTCTGCATCGCGGAGCTTTCCAGAAGGATCGCCAAGAGCCAGGCCATGGCCGGCCTCCATTTTACGGATCCGTCATCCATCGCGGGTTATTATATGGAAGATCTCCGCCATCTGGAGCAGGAGGTGCTCATGGTCCTCATGCTCGACACGAAGGGCGGAAGGATCGGAGAGGAGATCCTCTCCCGGGGCACGGTCAACGCGACCATCATATCCCCGCGGGAGATCTACCTGTGCGCGCTGCGCTACGGAGCCGTGTCGATCGTTCTTCTGCACAACCATCCGAGCGGAAATCCGCAGCCCAGCCGTGAGGACATCGAACTGACCAAACGGGTGAAGGACGCCGGAAAGCTGATCGGGATCGAGCTGACAGACCACATCATCATCGGAGATCAGCAGTTTGTAAGTCTGTTCCGCGAAGGGCTGCTGTAAGGGGTGCAGTCATATTATGATATTTCAGAACCTGTGCGGCATTGATCTTGGCACCGACACGATCAAGCTGCGAGACAGATCCGGCGAGAAGTTCATGTACAGCAGGAATATGATCGCGGTCCGGGACGGCCGGAAGGTGATCGCTGTCGGGGACGAAGCCTATGAAATGTATGAGAAGAATCCGCAGAACATCGAGGTATCCTGCCCGATGGTAAACGGCGTCATTGCCAGTGCCACAAATATGGAACTGGTCCTTTCGTATACCCTGAAAAAGTTCCACTCGCTCTCACAGACCACATCCGG
This sequence comes from uncultured Lachnospiraceae bacterium, assembly GCA_905235435.1. GTDB lineage: Bacteria > Bacillota > Clostridia > Lachnospirales > Lachnospiraceae > CAMOKZ01. The sequence goes on along the minus strand of CAJOLD010000009.1, from coordinate 92,020 downwards.
CATCTGCCTTGCTGTCCCCTTCGGCGTAACGCCGGTGGAGCAGAGGGCCTTTTTCAATGTGCTCAGCGGGAGCATGGCGCCCGGCAGGGTCCACCTTGTCGAGAAGGGCGTCGCCGACGCTGTCAGCATCGGACTTCCCGTACTTGACCCCGGTGGGCATATGATCGTCAATATCGGCGCGGACACGACGGAGATCTCCGTCATATCCGGCGGCAAGGTCATCCTGGGGCAGACGATGCGAATCGGCGGAAAGACCCTGGACGAGGACATCTGCACGATGGTGCGCCGGAAATTCAACCTGAGCATCGGGCACCGCACGGCGGAGCAGCTCAAGAACAACCTCGCCTTTATGATCAACGGACCGAGGCTGGAGCAGAAGGTCTTCGGGATCCACACCCTTTCGGGGCTTCCGAAGACGGAAGTCATTCCCTCGCTGGCAGTGAGCGTGGCGATCACCCCAAGCGTCGACCGGATCGTCGAAGGCATAGGGGGCGTATACAGCCGCACACCGCCGCAGATCATGAAGGATATCGCCTCGGAGGGGATCTTCCTTACGGGCGGCGTCTCCATGATCCTGAATCTGCCGGTCTACCTGCAGAAGGAGACGGGACTTCCCGTCTATCACATCCAGGATCCGGGCAGCAGCACGCTGCGCGGCCTGATCGGGATCATCAATCAAAAGGAACTTAAATGTCTTACGCATACTCCCGCGCTTTGACGGGGGAGAGCAGGAACGGATCTTTCAATGAGAAGAAGAAGAGATAGCGGAAACAGCAAAGCAGCGGCGATCATCCTGAGCATTCTCTGCGTCGGGATCATCGCTCTGTCCCTCGTATCGCCCGCGTCCACGGGCGCGGTGCAGTCGGCGACGGGCATCGTCGTCGTCCCGATTCAGAAGGGGATCAGTGCCTTCGGAGGCTGGCTCTCCGGGATGACCTCCAACTTCCGGGATACGGCGGAGCTTCGGGAGGAGAACGCGGCGCTGAAGGAGAGGGTGGACGCCCTCACCGCCCAGAACAGCCAGCTCGTCCTGAACGAGGAAGAGCTTCTGCGCCTGCGGCAGCTCCTCGAGCTGGACGAGCAGTACGCGGAATATGAAACGACCGGGGCCCGGGTCATCGCCAGGGACAGCGGCAACTGGTTCAGCACCTTCACCATCGACAAGGGGAGCAGAGACGGCATCAAGGTCGACTGCAACGTGATGGCGGGCAGCGGACTGGTCGGGATCGTCACGCAGGTAGGCCCGAACTGGGCGCGCGTGCGCTCCATCATCGATGACGACAGCAACGTGAGCGCGATGGTCTCCACGACCTCGGACACCTGCATCATCGCCGGCAACCTGCAGCTGATCGACAAGGGCACGCTGAGCCTCGTGAAGCTGAGCGACGAGGGCAACAAGGTGCACGTGGGCGACAAGGTCGTGACCTCGAACATCAGTGAGAAGTACCTTCCGGACATTCTGATCGGATACATCTGCGAGCTGAATAACGATTCCAACAATCTCACAAAGTCCGGCGAGATCACGCCGGTCGTGGATTTCAGGCACCTCCAGGAGGTCCTTGTGATCCTCGAGACGAAGGACTACGAGGCCTCGACGGACGATGCCGCCGGGCGCGATAAGGAGACGGAGGCCCGGCAGGAGGAAGAAGAGGCGCAGACCGAGGCGGGAGAGCAGGATCTGCTTGCCGCTCCGCGCGCCGGTGAAGAAGCTGAAGGAGCCGGAGAAGCCGGAGAAGCCGGGGAAGCGGAAGGAGACGGAGGGGAATGAAGCGCAGGGCAGTAATGTGTATCCTTATTCTGGTCTGTACGCTGCTGCAGTGCACGGTCTTCCAGATCTTTGCGATCGCGTCCATACGGCCGAACATCCTGCTGATCCTGACCGTATCCTTCGGTCTGATGCGGGGCAAAAAGAGCGGCCTCTGGGTCGGCTTTTTCTGCGGCGCCGCCAGGGACCTGTTCTTTGAGAGCACCCTCGGCATGCAGGCGCTGCTCTATCTGTGGATCGGCTACGGGGCAGGCTGCTTTTACAGGATCTTTTATGATGATGACATCAAGACGCCCCTGCTCCTGGTCAGCCTTGCCGACCTCGCCTACGGGACCGCGGTCTATATCCTGCAGTTCCTCATCCGGGGAAGAGTACACTTTTTCTATTATCTCAGAAGGATCATGATCCCGGAGATGCTCTATACGATCTTCCTGACCTTCCCGCTGTACCGGATCTTCTACAGGATCGAGCACAGCCTGGAAAAGTCGGACAAAAGGAGCCTGAACGGATTTGTTTAATAAAGTCAAAAATTCATTGCCGAAGGGGACCCGGTCAAGGATCTTCATTCTGTCACTGATCTGTTTTATTATGGCGGCCATTCTGATCTACCGCCTTTTTGTGCTGCAGATCATCCGCGGGGAGAGCTACCAGAACGATTTCTCGCTCTCGATCCGCAAGGAGAAGGTCCTGCCGAGCACGCGCGGACAGATCTATGACTGCAACGGAAAGGTGCTTGCCTACAACAGGCTCTCCTACAACGTCACTTTTGAGGACAACGGGTCCTACCCGTCCACGCACGTCCGCAACCTGACGCTCAACAGCATCCTCTACCGCGCCGTGGAGATCATCCGCAGCCACGGGGATGTTCCGGGGAATAATTTCCACGTGGTCCTGCAGGACGACGGCACCTACGCCTATAACTGCAGAGGGTTCACCCTGAGCCGCTTTAAGGCGGATATCTTCGGCGAGGCCTACATCGACGACCTTACGGACGAACAGATGTCGATCACCGCGCCGGATCTGATGAAGCTGCTCTGCTCGGACAAATATTACGGGATCCTGGATCCGAAGACCACCGCGAAGGAGAGGGAAGAATACGGCCTTCCGGACGAGTTCTCCACGGAGGACGTCCTGCTGCTCACCTATCTGCGCAGCGAACTGGCGGCCAACAATTTCCAGCGCTATTACGCGATCACCGTGGCCGAGGACGTCTGTGAGGAGACGGTTTCCCAGCTGCTTGAGAATGCCGCCGCGCTTCCCGGCATCGACGTCGAGGAAGGCTATCTGCGCGTGTACAATGACGCGGAGTACTTTGCCCCCATCATCGGATACACCGGCAGGATCTCCGCCGAGGAGCTGCAGGAGCTGCGCGCCGAGGATCCGTCCTACAGCACCGACGATATCGTCGGCAAGGTCGGCATGGAGAAGGAGATGGAGACCTCGCTCAAGGGCGACAAGGGCTCCGAGGTCATCTATGTGGACAATATGGGCCGCACGCTGAGCGTGGAGGATGAGGTGGAGCCGCAGGCCGGCAACTCCCTCTACCTGACGATCGACAGCGATCTGCAGAAGGCCGTCTACAATATTCTTGAACAGTATATCGCCGGCATCGTCGCCGCGAACACCATCGATTCGGAGAGCATCAACTATGATTACCTCCAGTCGGCCGATGACGTCGTCATCCCCGTCTATGATATCTACTTCGCGCTCTTCGAGAACAATGTGCTGGACGTGGACCATCTGTCCACGGCGGACGCCTCAGAGAACGAGGCCCACGTTTACCAGCTCTTCCGGCAGAAGGCGGCTTCGATCTTCGCGGAGATCAAGCGGCAGCTGACGACCCAGAATCCGACGCCCTACGGGGAGCTGACCGATGAGATGCAGGTCTACCAGTCCTACATCGTCAACCAGATGCTGACAAACACCGGGATCCTCAACACGGAAGCGATCGATAAGACGGACCTGACCTGGATCGCCTGGAGCGAGGAGGAGAGGATCAGCCTGCAGGAGTTTCTGACCTACGCCATCTCCATGAACTGGATCGACGTCAACGGGATCTCCGAGGGCTCGCCCTATATGGATTCCTCCGAGATCTACGACCGCCTGGCGGATTACATCGCGGAGTACCTCTCCGAAGATACGGATTTCTGTAAGCGTGTTTTCCGTTATATGCTCCGGGAGGGAAGCCTCTCCGGCACGGAGGTCTGCCTGCTGCTCTTTGACCAGGGCGTTCTGGACATGAACGTGACGGAATACAACGCGATCTCGGACGGCACCACGTCCGCCTACGATTTTATCCTGGACGCGATCTACAACCTGCGGATCAGGCCTTCGCAGCTCGCCCTGCGTCCCTGCTCGGGCGCGGCCGTCGTGACGGACCCGAAGACGGGCGCCGTCAAGGCCTGCGTGACTTATCCGGGCTATGACAATAACCGGCTGGTCAACGAAATGGATTCCGACTACTACCAGAAGCTCGTGACGGATCTCTCGTCGCCCTTCTACAGCCGCGCGACACAGGAGACCCTGGCGCCCGGCTCCACCTTCAAGATCGTCACGGCGACTGCCGGCGTGATGGAGGGTGTTGTGGGCATCGACGAGGGGATCGGCTGCACCGGTGAGTTCAAGGAAGTGGACCCGACCGTCAAGTGCTGGGTCTACCCCGGCGCCCACGGCTATGAAACGCTGCAGACCGCCATCCGCGATTCATGCAACTATTATTTCAATACCGTCGGCTACCGCCTGAGCGCCACGGGCGACGGATCCTTCAGCGATTCCTACGGCGTCGAGCTGCTTTCCTCCTACGCCGCCATGTACGGCCTGGACTCCAAGTCCGGGGTGGAGGTGCCGGAGAGCAGTCCGCATCTCGCGACCTACGACTCCGTGCGTATGGCGATGGGACAGTCGGACAACGCGTTTACGATCACGCAGATCGCCCGCTATGTATCGACCATCGCGAACCGCGGGATCTGCTATGACCTGACGCTGATCGACCGGACCACCGATTTCAACGGGAATACGATCGATGACCATGAACCGGTCGTGCACAGCCTGGTGGAGCTTCCGGATTCTCTCTGGACAGCCATCCACAACGGTATGCGCGCTATGGTGCAGAACCACTCCGCCTTCACCAATTACACCGGTGTGGCGGTCGCCGGAAAGACCGGCACCGCGCAGGAGACCAAGCTGCGCCCGAACCACGCGCTGTTCATCGGCTTCGCGCCCTATGAGGCGCCCGAGATGGCCATCGCCTGCAGGATCGCGAACGGATATTCCTCCGTGACGACGGCGGCGCTTGCCAGAGATATCATCACCTATTATTTCGACCGCAATACGGAGGCGACCCTGGTCACCGGCCATGCCGCGCAGGTCACCGAGGGTAATATGAGCAATGACTGACGCACACGGCAGATCTGAGGGAGGTGTGTACAGGTGCAGCACAGTTCTGTTCTTGTAAAGACCAATCCATGCGGACTGACGATCTACCTGGACGCGGGACTGCCGTTTGAGCAGATCCTCGCGGACACCAGAGATCATTTCCGCAGGGCGGGCCGCTTTTTTAAGAACGCCAGGCTGGCGCTGATCTTCAAGGGAAGACCTCTGACGGTGGAGGAGGAGAAGGCGCTGGTGGATGCCGTCACCGAGGAGGCGGACATCCACGTCAGCTGCGTGATCGATGAGAATGAAGAAAACGCGAAAGAGAGCCGGGAGGCTGTCGAACGCGCGATGTCAAAGGATATCATGCACAATGCGGAGGTGTATTTCGGCACGCTGCACAACGGCATGTCCTTTGAGACCGAAAAGAGCGCCGTCATCCTGGGAGATGTGGATCCCGGGGCGTCGGTGACTGCCGCCGGCAATGTGCTGGTCATCGGCACCTGTATGGGCACGGTGACGGCGGGCGCCGCTGGCAGCAGGGAGTGCTTTGCCGCAGCCCTCACCCTTCTTCCCAAACAGCTGCGCATCGCGGACCGCACCGCGGTGAGCGGCATCACAAAACGGACCAATAACGGGGAGTACAGCATCAATCCCCGCATCGCCTACATCCGGGAGGACCATCTGCTGTTCCTGCCGCTGGGCGCCTCCGCCTTCGCCATGATCTTCGGCGAAGAGGACAGAGAGGATAACGAGTAGATGTTCAGACAGTATCATTTAAGAGATTACAGGTTCAGCCTGATCGTATGGATCACGGCGCTCTCGGTGATCGGGATCATGGTCATCGGCAGCGCGCAGAAAGGACTGCAGGTCCGCCAGGCGCTGGGTCTTGTCATCGGCCTTGCCGCGATGATGGTGTTCTCCATGATCGACTACACGTGGCTGTTCGGCTTCAACTGGCTTTCCTATTTTGTCGGGCTTGCCCTTCTGGGGGCCGTGCTCGTGCTGGGTGAGAATGTCAACGGCGCGACCCGGTGGATCCGCATCGGCATCCAGTTCCAGCCCTCCGACGTGGTCAAGATCATCCTGATCGTATTTTTTGCGGAGTTCTTTACCAGGAATGAGGACAAGATCAACACCGTCAGGGTCATCCTGTCATCCCTCATCCTGATCGGGATCCCGCTCCTTCTGATCTTTATGGAGCCGGATCTTTCGACAACGATCGCCATTGCTTTGACATTTTGTGTTATAATATTCATAGCGGGACTGAGCTGGAAGATCATCGCCGCCGTGATGGCGGTCACCATCCCGTCCGCGGTCATCTTTTTCAGCGTGATCCTGCAGCCGGGACAGACGCTGATCAAAGATTATCAGCTGACCAGGATCCTCGCATGGCTGCGGCCGGATGAATTTCCGCAGGACGCTTACCAGCAGACCAACTCGATCATCGCGATCGGTTCGGGCCAGCTCTACGGAAAGGGCCTGGCCAACAATATGGTCAATTCGGTCAAGAACGGCAACTTCATCGCGGAGCCGCAGACGGACTTCATCTTCGCGGTCGCGGGGGAGGAGCTCGGTTTCCTCGGCTGCTGCCTGATCGTTCTTCTGGAGCTTCTCATCGCGCTTGAATGCATCCGGATCGGGAGGCGCGCGAGAGATCTCGCCGGGACGCTGTTCTGCTGCGGCTTCGGCGCAATGATCCTCATCCAGAGCTTCATGAATATCTGCGTTACGACCGGACTGATGCCGAACACGGGCATCCCGCTTCCCTTTGTAAGCTACGGACTGACCTCCCTGATCAGTTTCTGCATCGGGGCGGGGATGGTCCTGAACATAGGACTGCAGACCAGGAGATACTAAATCTTTCTAAGGAGACAGGTTATGAATATCGGGTTTGTCGCGCATGACGCAAAGAAGAAGCTGATGCAGAACTGCTGCATCGCTTACAGGGGCATTCTTGTCCGCCACGATCTCTACGCGACCGGGACCACCGGGCGGCTGATCGAGGAGGCGACCGCGCTTTCTGTCCACAAATTCCTCGCCGGCGAGATCGGCGGAGAGCAGCAGATGAGCGCCCTGATCGAGCAGAACCAGATCGATCTCGTTCTGTTCTTCCGGGATCCCGATACGCCCAAGCCGACGGAGGCCGACATCAACAAGGTCATCCGTCAGTGCGACATCCACAACATCCCGCTGGCGACGAACCTCGCTTCAGCGGAGATCCTTCTGAAATCCCTTGAGAGAGGAGACCTCGAGTGGCGAGAAATGTACAAGTAGACAACAGACGCCGCGAGGAGGATTACTATACCGAGCGCGAGTGGCGCAGGATCCAGCAGAAAGAGAGGGCGGAGCGGAGAAGGCTGCGCCTGCTCGGACTGATCCTCGCCGGGATGGTGCTCCTTGTGATCTTTCTGTGCGTGCTGGTATATATGGTCGTTTTCCGTTCCCACGACAAAACGATGCAGATGCCCTTTGTGCTTGAGGAGCAGGTCGTGAGCACGAGCCTGTTTACCGGGGGCGGCGACAGGGCGGACGGCTTTTCTTCCGGCCTGTGCGTGACCGCAAAGGACGTGAACGTCTCCGAGCTCTCCCTGGACGCCTATGAGGCGGCCCTGTTCGACCTGAACAGGGGAGAGGTCCTCTACGCGAAGGATATCTTCACTTCCCGTTCGCCGGCGTCCATGACCAAGGTCATGACGGTCCTCGTGGCATTAAAGTACGGGAATCCGGACGATATCGTGACCGTGACGCAGACGGCTCTCGATATCGAGTACGGTTCCTCCGTCTGCGACATCAAGGTAGGCGACAGGCTGTCTCTGAAGCAGCTTCTGTACGGCCTGATGGTGGCATCCGGCAACGATGCCGCGATGATGATCGCGGAGCATGTGGGCGGATCGGTCGATCACTTTGTGGAGATGATGAACGAGGAGGCCAGGGCGCTCGGCGCCACGGACACGCACTTCGCGAATCCGCACGGACTGACGGATCCGGATCATTATACCTCTGCCTATGACATGTACCTCATCTTCAATGAGGCGATGAAGTACGACATGTTCATGGATATGATCTGCCGCGCCAACTATTACGCGGAATATACAAGGGAGGACGGCACCCCGGTGGCAGTCACCTGGGAATCCACCGACCATTATCTGACCGGAGAGGCTCCGGGACCCGACAATGTGATCATTTACGGCGGAAAGACCGGTACGACGGACGACGCCGGCGCCTGCCTTACGCTGCTGACCAAGGACCTTTACGGAAATCCGTACCTTTCGGTCATCATGCACTCGCCGGACAAGGATTCGCTGTATATGGAGATGAACAGGCTGCTCGGCCTCATCCCCAATTGACGGTTGTTTTTTAAGGTCAAATCGATTATGATAAAGGCAGAGGAAAACTTCCGGAATCATTCCCGGAATCATAAGGAGGAAAATGCATCATGCTTCAGTTGATCATCGGAGAGAAGGGCAAAGGCAAGACCAAGGTCCTGCTCGAGAAGGCAAACCAGGAGATCAAGAACGCAAACGGCAACATTGTCTATCTGGACAAGAGCTCACAGCACATGTACGAGCTTAATAACAAAGTAAGGCTGATCGACGTCACGACCTTCCCGGTGAGGGGCTTTGACGCGTTTGTCGGTTTTATCTGCGGGATCATTTCACAGGATCACGATCTTGAGCAGATGTATCTGGACAGCTTTCTGACGCTCGCCGGCCTGGAGGGCCAGGAGGACAATATCGAGGGCGCTCTTGATAAGCTGGAAATGATCAGCAGAAAGTATGATGTGAATTTTGTGATCAGTATCTCAGTCACGGCGCCGCAGGTGCCGGACAAAATGAAGGACTGCATTATCGCAGAACTTTGATCCATCCCAAATTTACAAGACTGCAGCAGGGTTCTCTTCCGACCGGACCGGGAACCCTGTTTCTTTTAGTGAGGTGTTCTTTTTGGCAGGCAGGAAACCATCGAACAGGACGAGGCTCCCCCGGCTCCCCGGTATGCTCAATATCGGGACCATGATCTTCGGAGTCATTTTTCTTTATATGCTCATCAGTATTTTCCTGTATATTACGGATGACCATATCACGGCCTACGAAGTGACCGAGGGCTCGATCTCCGGCAATTACCGGTTCACGGCCCTTGCCGCCAAGGAGGAGACCGTCATACAGGCGCCCCAGTCGGGCACCGTCACCTATTACGCGCGCGACGGCTCCAAAGGCAATGTGGGGACCGTCGTCTGTTCGATCGACGAGAGCGCGCCGGGCTACGTGCGCGATATGAAGATCGATCTGACCCCGGAGGACTACGAGCGCCTCCGCAGCGAGATGTCGACCTTCACGATCAACTACAGGAGCAGTGATTTCAGAAGCGTCTACGGTTTTAAATCGGATATCGAGAGCTACGTGCTGGAGCTGCAGACGACGGAGGATCCCTCCGCCTACATCCTGAACCAGTGCGAGGAAGAGGAACCGGGCTATATCGTCTATTCCACCGACGGACTGGAAAGCTTTACCGAGGAGATGCTGTCGGCGGACCTGTTCAATGAAAACGGATATCACAAGAAGGGCCTTCGGACGAGCAGCACCGTGACGGCGGGGGAGGATCTCTACAAGCTGGTCACCAGCGAGACCTGGTCCCTGTATTTCCCGCTGAGCGATGCCCTGCGGTCCTCCTTCCAGTCGAGGAGCTCCATCCGTTTCCGCATGCTGAAGGACAATCTGACCTTCACGGCGCCCTTCGAAGTGATCGAGGCGGCGGACGGAAGCTACGGGAAGATCACGCTTTCCCACTCCCTGGCCCGCTATGTGTCGGACCGCTATGTGGAGATCGAGGTGCTGACGGACCGCCGGAGCGGTCTGAAGATCCCCTCCACGGCCATCGCGGAAAAGACATTCTATTCGATCCCTGAGGAATATGTGATCACCAACAGCGGCACCGGCAGCGAGGTCACCTTCCTGCGCGAGCGCTTCCGCGGCGACGGCTCCTCAATCGTCGAGTACGTGACCGCGACGGTCTACTCGAAAAAGGACGGGCGCTACCTGGTCAATACCGGCCTCTTTGAGGACGGCGATTATATCCAGATGGTCAACACGACAAAGAAGATCCAGATCCGCTCGCAGGATACAGTCACCATACAGGGCGTATACAACATCAACAAGGGTTACGCCGTGTTCCGTGAGGTGACGATCGTCGATGAGAACGAAGAGTTCTGCATCGTGGAGGCGGACAACATATACAGCCTGGCGCCGCACGACCGGATCGTGCTGGACGCTGCCGGCGTGAACAGTGACGATATCGTATTATAAGGAGAATCAATGCTTACAGATAACCTGAAAGACGTGCAGTCCCGCATTCTCGCAGCCTGCAGGCGCAGCGGACGGGACCCTGAGGAGGTGACGCTGATCGCGGTCAGCAAGACAAAGCCGGCCTCCATGATCGAGGAGATCTATGCGCAGGGCGTCCGCGATTTCGGTGAGAACAGGCCCCAGGAGATCCGCGACAAGTCCGGGATCCTGCCGGATGACATCCGCTGGCACATGATCGGCCAGCTGCAGACCAACAAGGTGAAATATGTGGTCCCCAGGGCCGCCCTCATCCATTCGGTCGATTCGGTCCACCTCGGGGAGGCGATCGAGAAGGAGGCCGCGAAGCTCGGGCTGACCGTTCCGGTGCTCGCCGAGGTCAACATTGCGGGCGAGGAGAGCAAATCCGGCGTCCGTCCGGACGAGACGGAGGCGCTGGTCCGCGCCCTTGCGGCCCTGCCGCATCTTCGCGTCGAGGGCCTGATGACCATCGCCCCCTTTGTGGAGAACGGGGAAGAGAACCGCGGCTGCTTCAGGGAGATGAAAGAATTATCAGTTGACATCAAAGCGAAAAACATTGATAATGTTACTATGTGCAGGCTTAGCATGGGCATGACCTGTGATTTTGAGACGGCTGTAGAGGAGGGGGCCACCCTTGTGAGGGTCGGGACCGCTATTTTCGGAAGCCGCAATTATTAGTTATATTTAGGAGATTTTGTTAGATGAGCGTTTTTGATCGTTTTCTCAGTGCTATGAAATTGAATGATGAGCCTCTGGATGATGACGCATATCTGGATGATGAGATAGATGATGACTTTGACGAAAGCGGAGAGACCCGTCTGATCAGCCGGGATCCGGATGATGATTTTGATTTTTACGGAGAGCCGTCACAGCTTCCCTCCGCCGAACCGGAAAGAGAGAAAAAAACTTCCGCGTCCCGCGAAAGCGGCAGCTCCAGATTTTCGAGGAGCAGCGCTTCCAAGAGCAGCCGCAGCAGAAGGAGCTCGGGCAGCGAGGGCACAAGGTCCCGCAACAGCGCGCAGGTCTGCATCATCCGGCCCCGATCCATCGAGGACGGAAGCAAGATCACGGATACCCTGCTGGAGAACTGCACCGTCATTCTGAACCTGGAAGGGCTTGACCTGCAGATCGCGCAGAGGGTCGTGGACTATACGTCGGGTTCCTGCTATGCGATGCACGGCCATCTGCATAAGATCAGCAACTATATTTTCGTGATCACACCCAGCAGCGTCGATATCTCCGGAGATTTCCAGGAGGCGCTTACGGGCGCTTTTGACGTGGCTGCCTTCTGAAAACAGACAGCACATGACTAAGGAAGAAGAGATCTGCAGGCGTCACCTGATGGATCTGGCGCAGCGCGCCTACAGCAGGAACATCGTCTGCTTCAGTGATTTTCTCGGATTGGGCGAATTGAATATCTATCATGGCATGCAGCGGGACCTTGCGTTTATTAAGACCATCTCCCGCGGCGGTCATGCGTATGCGGAGCGTCAGATGATAGCCTTTATCCCTGATGCTTTTTGTTATTCCATGGAAGATGCGGAAGTGGAGTTTCCCTATACATACATGGAGATCGCGCCGGCAAACCCGCGCTTTTCGGACGCGCTGACCCACAGGGACTACCTGGGAGCGATCCTGAATCTCGGGATCGACCGCGGACTTATCGGGGACATTCTGGTCGGAGAAGGCAGTGCCTGCGTGATCTGCGCAGGCAGCATCGCGCCGTTTATCGGGGAGTCGCTGACCAGGGTCCGCCATACGACAGTCGTATGCAGGGAGCTTGCGGGCGGTGTGCCGGAGGGCCTTGTTCCGAAACTGACCGAGGTTTCGGGATCGGTCGCTTCCGCCCGCCTCGACGCGCTCACGGCGCTTGCCTTCCGCATCCCGAGACCCCAGGCGGTCTCTCTGATCGAGGGCGGAAGGGTATTCGCGGACGGAAGACTGGTCACGGACCCTTCCTGCAGACCAAAGGAGGGAAGCATCATCTCATGCCGCGGCCTGGGACGGTTCCGCTTTGACGGGACGGGAAAGGTGACGAAAAAGGGCCGCGTTTTCGCGCAGCTTTCGCTCTACAGTGACAGAAATTAAGGAGGAGTCTCGTTTATGGATAAGACGCATCAGAAGTTTGAGACCGTCACGGGGACCGGATGCCTTCCCGTCAGAGGAAGGGACGGGAATAAGATCTACGATATCTGGCTGGAGGATTCCTTTGACGCCCTGCCGAAGGCCCTTGCCCCGCTTGATCTTGCGGACCGCAGGGTCTGTATCGTCACGGACAGCAACGTGGCGCCGCTCTATGCGGAGTCTGTGCGCGCCCTGACCGCGGCCTGCTGCAGGCAGACGGAAGTTTATGTCTTCCCGGCGGGGGAGGAGCATAAGACGCTGGATGAGATCCGGAAACTTTACGCGTTCCTGATCGAAAAGGGCTTTGACCGCGGCGATGTGCTGGCGGCGCTCGGCGGCGGCGTTACCGGTGATATGACCGGTTATGCGGCGGCCACGTATCTTCGCGGGATCCGCTTTATCCAGATCCCCACGACGCTGCTCGCCCAGGTGGACAGCAGCATCGGCGGGAAGACCGGTGTCGACTTTGACAGTTACAAGAATATGGTGGGGGCTTTCCATCAGCCCTCCCTGGTCTATATGAATCTGCGCACGACGGATACCCTCCCGGAGGAGCAGTTTGCCTGCGGCATGGGGGAGATCCTGAAGCATGGCCTCATCCGGGACGAGGCCTATTATGAATGGCTCGGGGAAAACGCGGAGAAGATTCTTGCGCGGGACCCGGAGGTACTGCTCCCGATGGTGCGCAGGAGCTGCGAGATCAAGAGGGCCGTCGTGGAGGAGGATCCGACCGAAAAGGGCCTTAGGGCCATCCTCAATTTCGGCCATACACTCGGCCACGCGGCCGAGAAGGTCATGGACCTCAAACTGCTGCACGGGCAGTGCGTTGCCCTCGGGAGCGTCGCTGCGGCCCGCCTCAGTGAAAGAAGGGGCCTTGTTCCGGAGGGGACCTGCGGCAGGGTCAAAGAGATGAACCGGCGCTTCGGACTTCCGGAGGTGCTTCCGGATGTTTCGCCGGAGCAGATCGTCGAGGCTGCGGCGCATGATAAAAAGATGGATGCGGGACAGATCAAATTCGTCCTGCTTCGCGCGGTCGGGGACGCATACGTCGATCCCACCGTCACCCGGGAGGAGATGCTGGACGCGGCCTCCTGTATGTGCGGGACTAAGTCGCGCGCGGAAAATAAATCGCGCACGGAAGTGGTGGCTCCGTGAGGCGCACAGGCCATCCGGAGCAGGCGGCGGGGGAGAGCCTTGCCGCGCGGATCCTCCGGATGGGGATTCTCACTGCCATTTTGATCCTGCCGGACCAGATCACCAAAATCGCCGCAAAGGGCGCCCTTGAGGGAAAGGGCCCCGCAGTGCTGATTCCCGGCATTTTAGAGCTTCGCTATGTTGAAAACAGAGGGGCTGCCTTCGGCATGCTCCAAAACCGGCAGTGGCTCTTTGTCCTGCTCGCGGCCGTGATATCCGCCGCCTGCATCCGGGCCGTGGCCGGACTGCCCCGCGGAGAGGGCAGGGCCCTGAAGGCCGCGGCTCTTTTTCTTGCCGCCGGCGCGCTCGGCAACATGATCGACCGGGTCGCGCGCGGCTTTGTGATCGATTTTATCTATGTTTCGGCCATCCATTTTCCTGTCTTTAACCTGGCCGATATGTACGTCGTGATCTCCACGGCCGTTCTCCTCATCCTGCTGGTCTTTGTCTACCCGGAGGATGAGCTTTGGCGGCTTGCGGGGAAGAATACCGGAAACGGGCCGGAGAATGCCGGGGAGGAAGAGAATGGGAAAGACGAAAAGGGTCCTGATCCGCGCGGGGGAAGATGACGATCTTTTGCGGGCGGATGTGTTCCTGACCGGCCGGCTGCCGGAGTACTCCAGGTCCTTTATCCAGTCCCTCATCCGCGGCGGCGCATTCCGCAGGGCGGATGACGCAGAGCTTCCGGAGGGGGAAACGCTGCTGGAGGAGGAACTGTCGCCGGACGATGACGCCGACGAGGCCCCTGCGGGGGAGATCATCAAGAAACCGGGCGCGCCGGTAAAGGGCGGGGCCGTCTACGAACTGACCGTGACCGAGCGGGAGCAGCTGAATGCTTCGCCGCAGGACATCCCGCTCGATATCGTCTATGAGGACGAGAGCATCCTGATCGTCAACAAGCCGAAGGGGATGGTGGTGCATCCGGCGAGGGGACATGCCGACGGAACGCTCGTGAACGCGGTAATGTTCCACTGCGGCAGCGCGCTGGCGGCCGGGGACGACCCGCTCCGCCCGGGGATCGTCCACAGGATCGACCAGGATACGACGGGGCTCCTCGTCGTCTGCAAGACGGACAGGGCGCAGCGCTCCCTGGCCCAGCAGCTGCAGGAGCACTCGATCACCCGCCAGTACCGGGCGATCGTCCACGGAAATATCAAACAGGACGAGGGGACCGTGGACGCCCCCATCGGACGGCATCCGACGGACCGCCTGAAGATGGCCGTCGCGAAAGGCGGCCGGCGGGCAGTGACGCACTACCGGGTCCTGGAGAGATTTGGCAGCTATACCTATATCGCCTGCGAGCTGGAGACCGGGCGGACCCATCAGATCCGCGTGCATATGAGCAGCATCGGCCATCCCGTTCTGGGGGATGCCGTTTACGGCCCCGCGAAATGTCCGGTGAAGGGTCTGCAGGGTCAGACGCTGCACGCAATGACGCTGGGGTTCGTTCATCCGGCGACCGGGGAAACTGTAAGTTTTGAGGCACCGCTTCCGGAGTACTTTGAAAAGCTCCTTGAGAAACTCAGAGCGGGCCGGTCTGGAGGTCCATCATGAAATTTGTCATTCAGCGCGTCACAAGCGCCAGTGTTGCCATAGACGGAGAGGTCTGCGGATCGATCGGGAAAGGGCTCCTGGTCCTTGTCGGCATCGGAAAGAGCGATACCGAAGCGGAAGCGGACCGCCTGGTGCGCAAGCTCTGCGGACTTCGGATCTTTGAGGATGAACAGGGAAAGACGAACCTTTCTCTTCGTGACGTCGGCGGCTCCCTTCTGATGATCTCGCAGTTCACGCTGTACGCGGACTGCCGGAAGGGGAACCGGCCCTCGTTTACGGATGCGGCCGGGCCGGAAATTGCCCTGCCGCTCTATGAATACGTGACAAAGTCCTGCAGAGAGCAGGGATTTACTGTTGAAACAGGCCGCTTCGGCGAGGACATGAAGGTCTCGCTGGTCAATGACGGCCCCTTTACCGTCGTACTTACCGCGGAGGATGGAGAATTGTTATGAGCAAGCGGGGTGTCAACAGAGATAATCAGAAAAAGAGCAACCGGGGTCTTCTTCTGCAGCTTGTCGCGACCAGGGAATGCACGTCGAGGATCGATCTTTCCAGGCGCATGGGCCTGACCAAGACCGCGATCTCCCAGATCGTCGGCGGCCTTATCGAGGAGGGGATGCTGACGGAGACCGAGAAGGAGAGTGATTCCGGGATCGGCAGAAATCCGATCGGCCTGGACATCTCCCCGAACGCGCCGCTGTTTGCGGGAATCCTCGTGCAGCGCGGCTTCTGTGAGGCCGTGATCTGCGATATGCAGCTCGGGATCATGCGGTCGGAGAAGCTGGTCCGGGAGTTTGACAGCAAAAAGGATCTGGCGGACTCGATCTTTTATCTGCTGGACCACCTGCTCGAGGGGGAGACGAGGGTCATCGCCATCGGCGCGGCTTCCATCGGCCCTGTCAGCCTCCGGGAAGGAAAGATCATCGATCCCATGTACTTTTGCGGGATCACCAACTTCGAACTGAAAACGCTGCTCGAGGAGCGCTACCACCTCCCCGTATTTTTTGACCATGATAACCAGAGCGCCGTCAAGGCGGAGTATCTCTACGGGAACGCGCGCGGCTTTCAGGACGTGCTCCTGGTCGGCATCAACCGCGGCGTGGGCTGCGGCATCCTGATCGGCGGGAGCCGTCTGCACAGCGAGACCGGCTACGCGCCGGAGATCGGGCATGTCAGCATCGACAATAAAGGTCTGGTCTGCGCCTGCGGGAATGTCGGCTGCCTGGAAATGTACGTCAACTCGGCGACCGTCCTGGACCGGATGCGGCAGAAGACGGGCCTCTCCCTTACCTACGCGGATTTCCTGAGCCGCAATATCCCGGATGTGGATTCGGTCATGGAGGAGACGATCGACCGCCTTTCCGCGGGCATCGTCAGCACGCTGAACGTCCTCAACTCGCAGATCGTTCTGCTCGCCATGGACTGCGACCTCTGGCCCGACCGGTACATCCGGCAGATCGAGGATGAGATCAACCTGCACAAGTTCGGGAACAGGGATACCAGGACCTACGTCCGGAAGACCTTCTTCGGAGACAAATGCCACGTTCTGGGCGCGGCCTGCAATGCGATCTCGGAAGTCTTTGCGGGCAACCTGCTGTCGTGACGTGAAAGGAGCGCGAGAGGAGTGCCATTGGTAAACATGCACAAAGGAGAGTCGCAAATAACGGCAGTTTATACGATTCAGATATTAGTGTGTTGACTTTATTAATAGGCAAACGTATACTTATTTTAACAATTTGGGTGGATTCCACAGGAGGAAGAATTATGACAGATCTTTACGCAATTGGTGAAATGGTCATTGATTTCATCCCGGGCAGCGAGGAAGCCAGCTACATCCGCAAGGCCGGCGGCGCCCCCGCCAATGTCGCGATCGCCGCGGCCAAGAACGGCCTTTCGGCCAGCATGTGCTGCAAGGTCGGCGAGGACGACTTCGGGCGCTTCCTGATGAAGACCCTGGATGAGTATAACGTGCGCGCGGCGAGCCCCGAGCTCTGCAAAGAAGCCATTACGACCATGGCCTTTGTGACGCTGCAGGAAGACGGAGAACGTCTCTTTACCTTCGCGAGAAAGCCCGGAGCGGACATGCTCCTTGCCGAGGAGGACGTAAAAGAGGCGGATATCGCAGACAGCGTGATCATCCACGCCGGTTCCTGCTCCCTTTCCGCGCAGCCGGAGGCGGCGGCGACCATCCGCGCCTTAAAGCTCGGCAAAGAAAAGGGAAAGATCGTCAGCTTTGACGTCAACTACCGCAACGTCATGTGGAATGACGATATTGAGGGATGCACCGCGGCTGTCATGGATATCCTGCAGTACGTGGATCTTCTCAAGATCTCCGAGGAGGAAGTGGAGATGATGGGCGGCGAGGCCGCGCTTCCGGGACTCATGGAGAAGTACGGTATTGCGGTGATCGTCGAGACGCTCGGCAGCAAGGGCGCCCGCGTTTATTTCGGCGGGGAGACCTTCGAAGTGGCCGGCAGGAAGGTGAAGGCCGTTGACGCGACCGGCGCCGGCGACGCTTTCTGGGGCGGCTTCCTTTCGAAGCTGCGCATCCTCGGGGTCGAAAAGACCGCCGACCTTACGGCTGACAAGCTGAAGGAAGCCATGGCGTACGGCAATGTGTCCGGCTGCATCTGCGTACAGCAGAAGGGCGCGATCGCCTCTATCCCGACCAGGGAACAGATCGAAGCATACATCCGCGAAAACGGGTGAGAAGAGGGGTGAGAGGATGCAAAATACTGCTGAAGTATGGAAGGAATCCTGTATTCTGTCTCCTTCCCTGATCTGCCTTGATATGTGCAACCTCGAGAGCCAGTGCAGGATCCTTGAACAGGCGGGGATCTCCATGCTGCACGTAGATATCCTTGACGGGCATTTCTCCCCGAGCATGCCGCTCGGACTGGACACAGTCCGGCAGCTTCGGGCGAAGACGGACCTTCAGTTCGACTGCCACGTCATGGTGACCCAGCAGGATTACTTCGTCGACGAACTGCTCGATATCGGCGTAGAGCAGATCGTTTTTCACGCCGAGACACAGCCGCATATCGACGGCATGCTGAACAGGATCCATGCCGCGGGAGTGCGCGCGGGCGTTGCCCTGCGTCCCGCGACACCGCTTTCCGCTGTGGACTATGTCCTTGAGAAATGCGATACGGTCCTTCTGATGCTCATCAACCCGGGCTACGCCTTTGTGAAGGGTGAAAAGCAGGTCCCCTACGCGGACCGCAAGATCCGTGACCTTCGCAGGATGATCGACGAGCGCGGGCTCGATACAAAGATCGAGGTGGACGGCAGGATCTCCAGGAAGGACCTGGAGACCTACGGAGACGGCACGGTCAATCTTTTTGTAACGGGAAGCACCTGCATCGACAGGAATGACCTGGCCGGGAGCCTTGAGAGCCTTGAGGCGCTGCGCGCCTCCGTATCAGGCGGAAAGAGAGGGTGAGCAGATGGGATTCGGTGAAGAATATACGAAAGCATGTGATGAGGTGCTCGCGGAGCTTCAAAGGACGCTGAAGGCGGTGGATCCGCAGCAGCTTTTGCAGCTTCGGGACGAGATCCTCGCGGCGGACCAGGTCTTTTTTGTGGGCGTGGGGCGCGTGCTGCTCGCGCTTGAGTGTGTATGTAAACGCCTTGCGCATCTCGGGATCAACGCGCATATCGTCGGCGAGATCACGGAGCCTGCCATCACGAAGGACGATCTGCTGATCGTCGGCTCCGGTTCCGGCGCTTCCCTGTTCCCCCTCGGGATCGCGAAGAAGGCCAGAAGCGCGGCCGGCTGCAAAATCGTCCACATCGGGTCGAACCCGAACAGTGAGATGAAGGACATTGCCGACTTTATGGTCAGGATCCCGGTGAGGACCAAATTCTACCTGGACGACGAGATCGATTCGTGCCAGCCCATGACGTCTCTGTTTGAGCAGAGCGTCCTCCTTGTCGGCGATATCCTTGCGAAGATGATCATTGAGGAGAAGGGGCTGGATATGAAGTCCCTCTGGAAATATCACGCAAACCTCGAGTGAGAGCTCTTTTGAGAGGAGGCGCAAATGAGCGGCAGCAGCGATATTTTAAAGTATGCGGGTTCCATGCAGCAGGCGGCCTACATCCGGCCTGTCGTGTTCGCGGAGGGCAGGAGCCGCGGGATGAGCGCCTATGACGTCAAATGCGGTGCTCTTTCCTACCAGGTCCTTGCGGACAAGTGCCTGGATGTCTCCGCGCTCTCCTATAAGGGGATGAACCTTACCTTTCTGTCCAAGCCCGGCCTGCAGGGCAGGGCGCACTATGACACGAACGGGGCGGAAGCGCAGCGCAGCATCATGGGCGGGCTGTTCTTTACGGCGGGGCTCGAAAATATCTGCGCGCCCTGCACCATAGAGGGGACGGACTATCCGATGCACGGAAGGATCCGCACGACGCCCGCGGAGCATCTGTGCGCGGACGCTTCCTGGGAGGACGGGAAGTACGTTCTTCGGATCTCCGGCGAGATGAGGGAGGCTATGCTCTTCGGAGAGAACCTTGTTCTGCGCCGGTCGCTGACAAGCGTTTACGGGGAGAAGTCGATCCTCCTGGAGGACGAGTTCATCAACGAATCGTGCAGCGAAGAAGCGCTGATGGTGCTTTATCACATCAATCTCGGCTGGCCCTTCCTCGACGAGGACCTGCGCCTTTATCTGCCCACCCGGAAGGTGACGGCGAGAGACTCTGACGCGCGCGGGCACGAGGAGAGGTACGACAGGATGGACGCGCCGAAGGACGGCGAACCGGAATATGTATTTATCCATGATCTGAAGGCTGACCCGGAGGCCGGAGGGGAATACCATGGCTGTTGCCGTCAACGAAAAGTACGGGATCGGCCTCGCGCTCTCCTGGAACGTGTCGAACCTTCCGTACTTCATGGAGTGGAAGTCGACGGCCTCCGGCGATTATGTCATCGGTCTGGAGCCCGCCAACGCGAGCGTTTTCGGACGCACGTGGCATCATGAGAGGGACTGCGTCCCGAAGATCGGACCCTTTGAGAAGCAGCGCAGGCAGATCCGCTTTACCGTGCTGGACGGCGCGGAGGAGATCAGCGCGGCCCTCGCTGAATATGAGAAGATCGCCGCCCTTTCATAGGCGGCATCGGATATAAAGAACAAAGAAAGGAGAACATTATGAAACGTTCAGAGATCAACGCCGTTATTAAGCAGTTCGAAGCGCTCCTCAAGGAGTACAAGTTCGAGCTTCCGCCCTTCCTTTCCTTTACTCCCGAGGAGTGGGAGACCAAGGGACATGAGTATGATGAGATCAGGGACAATGCGCTCGGCTGGGACATCACGGACTACGGCGAGGGCAACTTCGAGAAGAAGGGCCTTTCCCTCATCACGATCAGGAACGGCAACGTCAATGATCCGAAATATACGAAGACCTATGCGGAGAAGATCATGATGACCCTTCCGGGACAGATCTCCCCCAACCATTTCCACTGGAACAAGATGGAAGATATCATCAACCGCGGAGGCGGTACTGTCGTATTCCGTCTGTGGAACGCGACCAAGGACGAGCAGCTTGACCTCGTCAATGATGTGCTGATCTGCAGAGACGGCCGCCGCTACTATGTGCCCGCCGGCTCCGAGATCCTCCTTGAGCCGGGTGAGAGCCTCTCCCTGTATCCGTACTATTATCATGAGTTCACGGTGAAGGAAGACTCCATCCCCACGCTGATCGGCGAAGTCTCCATGTGCAATGACGATAACTGCGACAACCGTTTCCTGGAGCCGCTCGGCCGCTTCCCGTCCATCGAGGAAGATGAGCCGGCTTACCGTCTGCTCTGCAACGAGTATCCGCCCGCAAAGGACTGATTTTGTAAGAAGTGAACAAAACGCTCGGTGAATATTCATGCAATTTGTGGGAAATGTGCTTTGTATATTGACTTTATTAATTCACCGGCGTATGCTTTTTCCAGATAGCAGTATCAGGCAGCAGGTTCTGCAGCGGCTGGCTGCTTGAGTTTGAATGACGAAACAGACGGACTATTGGCAGGAAGGAGTAACCTATGAGCGAGTATGCTGTCTCTATGGAGCATATTACAAAGACCTTTCCCGGCGTTAAGGCGCTCGACGATGTCCAGCTCCATGTAAAGCCCGGAGAAGTAATGGCTCTGCTTGGGGAGAACGGCGCGGGAAAATCCACGCTTATGAAGATCCTCTCGGGCGTTTACACCAGAGACTCCGGAACGGTCAAAATTTTTGACCAGGAGGTCGGTGACCTGAATACAAAACAGGCGCAGGACCTGGGCGTGGCAATCATCCATCAGGAGCTGAACATGTGCCAGCACCTGACTGTATATGAGAATATGTTCCTCGGCCGTGAGCTTACCAAAAACGGACGTCTGGACATTAAGGAAATGTGCCGCCAGGCGACAGATCAGCTGTCAAAGCTTGGTATTACGGATCTGGATCCGCGTACCACCGTCGGAGACCTTACCGTCGGCCGCCAGCAGATGGTCGAGATCAGCAAGGCGCTTCTGATCAACGCAAAGATCCTGGTCATGGATGAGCCTTCTTCCTCACTTTCGAACGCTGAGATCACGGAGATGTTCCGGATCGTCAGGACGCTGAGGGAACAGGGCACGGCGATCGTTTACATCAGCCATCGTCTCCAGGAGCTTCACCACATTGTGGACCGCGTCACGATCATGCGTGACGGACAGTACATTACCGAAGGAAACTTCGAAGACTTCACCATGGACCAGATCATTGCGAACATGGTAGGCCGTTCGATCACGAACCAGTTCCCGAGGGATCTGGTCGAGAAAGGCGAGAAAGTCTTTGAGGTCAAAAACCTCAACGCCGGCAGAATGGTGAGAAATGTTTCCTTTGAGGCCTACGCGGGCGAAGTCCTCGGCTTCTCAGGACTGGTCGGCGCGGGACGTACGGAGACCATGAGGGCGATCTTCGGAGCAGATCCGAAGGAGGGCGGAGAGATCATTCTCGACGGAAAGTCGCTTGTGATAAACAGTCCCGAGGACGCGATCCGGCAGGGTATCGTGCTCGCGCCGGAAGACCGTAAGAAAGAGGGTCTCTGCACCAGGCTTTCGATCCGCGACAACATCGCGCTTCCGAATCTGGACCTGATCTGCGGAAAGCCCTTCGGAACGATCAATAAGAAGGTCGAAAACGAGATGATCGAAAAGGGAAGAAGTTCCCTGACGATCAAGATGGCCAGCCCGGAGAACGAGGCCGCGAGCCTTTCCGGCGGCAACCAGCAGAAGGTGGTCGTTGCCAAATGGCTGGCGAGGGATTCAAGGGTCGTCATCTTCGACGAACCGACCAGAGGTATCGACGTAGCGGCTAAAGTCGAGATCTACGAGATCATCAACGATCTGAAGAAACGCGGTATCGCGGTGATCATCGTATCCTCGGAAATGCCGGAGGTCATGGGTATTTCAGACCGCATCATCGTGATGTGCAACGGAAAGATCACCGGAGAGGTGGATCCCAGAGATACGACAGAAGAAGAGATCATGACCTATGCGACGCAGTTCGGAGACAATGCTGTGTGACGCTCTAATTTGGAAAGAAGGAGAGAAGCAATCATGAAAAAATATGCATCTGTTGTTACTGCGTATGTAGGCGTAGCGATCCTGCTGATCGTATTTACAATAATGAATCCGAACTTTATCAGGACGCGCAATCTGTATCCGCTGGTCCGCTCCATCTGCCCGTATCTGCTGGTAGGTATCGGACAGGGTATCGTCTGTATCACCGGAAATATCGATCTTTCGATCGGTTCCGTGCTCGGTATGAGCGCCATGATCTCGGCAACGCTGATCTGCAACGGCGTTCATCCGCTGCTTGCCATCCTGATCGACCTGGTCGCCTGCCTGGCGGTAGGACTTGTAAACGGCGTGCTGGTCGGTAAATTCAAACTGCCGCCCTTCATCGGCACCCTGGGTACGATGACCATCTGCCGCGGCCTTGCGGAGCTGGTAAACGGCAACTACAACACCGGCGATATCGGAAGCGGCAAGGCACAGACCTTATTCCGCGACATCTTCTATTACAAGCGCGTGATCGGTCCGTTCTACTGGAGCGTCATCATCATCGTCCTGATCATCTGGTTCTGCTTCAACTACCTGATGAACTTCACCAGGACCGGCAGACATATCTACGCGATCGGTTCCAACGTCGACGCGGCAAGGCTTTCCGGTGTCAATGTTTTCAAGACCACAGCGACCGCTTACATGATCTCGTCCTTCTGCTCTTTCACGGCAGGACTGATCACAATGGCAGCCGCCGGCATGGGCTCCATGCAGGCCGGTCTTTCCTATGAGATGTACGGTGTTGCCGCAGCCGTTATCGGCGGTATCTCCACCCTCGGCGGAAGCGGTTACCTGATCGGAACGATCGCCGGCGCATCGGTATGGGCCATCCTTCAGAACGGCCTGACCATGGCAGGTGTTCCGGTGGCTCTGAGAAACATCATCATCGGTATCATCGTTGTCGTCTGCGTACTTCTGGATATCGTAAGAAGAAGCGGCTTCAAGGTCGGCGGAAAGAAGAAAGCCGCCTGATCGGACAAACTTTTATAACCTTGTATCTTAGGCATAGGGCCTGTAGATAGATCAACATTTTATTAATCACATTTTTTAAAGGAGGTACTATCAATGAAGAAGAGAGTACTCGCACTGGCTGCAGTTGCTGTTATGGCTCTGTCCGTATGCGCGTTCGCGGAAGAAGATTTCGACGCTTCCAAGGGCGAGGGTGTTGAAGCGAAGATCGCTGTTATCACCATGGACCAGATGGATGTACATTGGGTACGTCTTGAAGAAGCAGCAGAAGCTCGCGTAGCTGCCTACAACGAGGCCGGCGCAAACATCGAGCTTACCTGGCTTGCTCCCGAGACCAAGGACAATGCGCAGCAGATCCAGAAGATCGAGACCGCTACCGCTGACGGCGTTGGCTACATCGTGATCGCTGCCAATGACGCAACTTCCTGCAACAAGGCTCTCGAAGAGGCTATTGATGCCGGCGTCAAGATCATCTATGTTGACTCTCCGGCTACTGTTGAAGCTGCTGCTACGTTCGCAACTGATAACTATCAGGGCGGCGTTCAGGCCGGCGAATATCTGAAGGCTGCTCTGGACGAAGCTGGCGTTACCGAAGGCGAGATCGGCATCGTTGATGCTCAGGCTGGTGTTGACTCCTGCCAGAACCGTTTCGACGGTTTCGCTTCCGTATTCGAAGGCACTGACTTCACCATCGGTGAGAGACAGTACTCTGACGGCGACAATGCCAAGGCTCAGGAGCTTGCTAACACCCTGATCGCTAACGGTGTCGTAGCTATCTACGGAACCAACGATGGCGCTACCAATGGTTCTGCTGCTGCTGTTAAGGATGCTTCCGCTAACGGCGAGACCATCTACTGCGTAGGCTGGGATAAGTCCGACTCCAACATCGCTCATGTAGAGGGCGGCGAACTTCTTGCATTCATGGCTCAGAACCCCAACGTTATGGGTGAGATGGCTGTTGATGCTGTCGTTGCTATCGAGAACGGCGAAGATCTTGGCGGCGAGACTGTTGACACTGGTGTTTCCACTGTTGACGCTTCCAACGTTGCTGATTTCAAATAATATCCGGACTGAAATAAGCTGAGATATTAAAAGGGGCGGCGCTCCTCCACACGGAGGGGCGCCGCTTTTTGTTTTCGCCTTGACAGGAAATGCGGCGCGCTCTATAATAAAACAGTAATACCCACTAAACATACAGGGAAAGAAGAATACACATCGAAAGGGGAATTATAAATGCTGTTGTCTAAGAAATGCAGGTACGGGCTTCGTGCAATGATCGATCTGGCTTCACAGCCCACGGATACACAGACCTCTCTGGCGCAGATCGCCGAGAGAAACGGCATTTCCCCGCAGTACCTCGAACAGGTCTTTGCAGCACTCAAAAGAGGAGGGCTTGTCTGCAGCGTAAAGGGACCCATGGGAGGATATTACCTGGCACGGCCTGCGGAGCAGATCACTGCCGCCCAGATCGTCACCGCGCTCAGTGGTTCCTATTATGAGGCGGAGGAGACGGCAGGACCGGGCTGCAGCATGGAAGGGATCGCGGAATCGGTACAGGCTGTCCTGATCGAGCCCTTAAACCGTGACCTTGACAGGTTTTTCCAGAAGATCACCCTGGAGGATCTGCTGCAGGATTATCATCAGAACCGCCAGGGCGCGGAAAACATGTATTATATCTGATAAATATCAGTAAAAAGAAAAGAGCACGGGACGTCAGTCCGCGTGCTCTTTATTTAAGTATTCTTTGATCGCGCCGAAGCTCTCCTCGCTGATGAAGTGCTCCATGCGGCAGGCGTCGTTGGCGGCAACGACCGGATCCACACCAAGGCTCGTCAGCCAGTCCGTAAACGTAATATGCCGCTCGTAGATCCGCTCGGCGATCTGAAGACCGCTCCTGGTTAGATAGATAAACCCTTCGGGAGTGACGGTGATATTTCCTGCTTCGCGCTGATGTTTCATGGCGACGCTCACGCTGGATTTTTTGTATCCGAGCCGGTCCGCGATATCGACCGAACGGACGACCGGTTTTTCCCTGCTCAGGACAAGAATAGTCTCAAGATAATCTTCCGACGATTCATTTGATTTCATAAGAAACACCTCACTTCATCTTTTAATTAATGATATCATATTTTCACTATGGCGGCAAGTATCCGGGCCCATCGGGAGAGCAGAAGCCCCGCGAATTTGCTTTTTGCAGGCAGATAGTATATACTTGAAACTGCCCGGCATTTATGGGATCGTGAGGGGAGTTTGTATGAAAACAAAGAAAAAACTGACCTTGATCATCGGCCTCTGTCTGGCCGCGGTGATGATCATATCGGTCTATTCCCTGTGGAAGACCTTCAGGCCTTCCAGGGGCTTGCGCTATGAGCAGCTCACTATGGAAAAAGCGCAGGAATATATGGAATATGAGATCGGCTATGTGATCGTCGATATCAGGCCCGCAGCGGATTTTGAAAAGGAGCATCTTCCGGGTGCCGTAAGCCTGCCGCTCGAGGATATCGGGCAGAAAGCCCCGGATGTCCTTCCGGATCCGCAGCAGATGATCTACGTCTACGGAGCGGACGGCAAAGACAGCTGCCAGGCCGCGCAGAAGCTCTGTGACATGGAATATAAGAATATCACCGAGATCGGCAGTATGGGCGACTGGAAAGAGCCTTCTGACGGGACGGAAGAGATGCAGAAGCAGGATCCGCAGGAAGAAAAAGGAGAGCAGTGATGGACGAAAACGTAAGAGTACGGCGGTTCAAAAGGGCGGTCTATATCGCGGCGCCGCTCTTTATCTTTATCGTTACCTACATCATGGTGATGAAGGAGGCCCGGCTTGAGAAGGCAAGCGACGTCGTGGCGCATATGAAGAAATGCCTTTCTCTTGAGGAAGTGATGAGCGTCAGCGACAACGGATGGCACATCATCTGCTATCTGATCTATGAGCTGATGCCGGTCAGCATAGAGACAGCGGCAAGCATCACGTCGGCGCTCTTCAACGCGTTTGAGGCTGTCATCATTGTGTGGCTCGCGAATTTCATGCTGAAGCCGGATTACAGAAGATCGGAGAGCTTCTGGCTGGTATCCTTCATATCAGCCTCCTCCCTGCTCGTCGGACCTCTTTATCTGCGGTTCTTCAATCCGCGGTACTATTATGGGCAGTCCTCCCCGAATCCGTGGCACAGCCCGACGACGACGGCTGTGAAGCCCTTCGCGCTGCTGATCTCGATCGTGACCGCCTTCTACTGGCAGTGTGATCCGGGCGAGGTGGTGAAGGTCGGAAAACGGCAGATGAAAAAGACGACGGTCTATCAGATCTGGCTGGCCGTCCTGCTTCTGGTCTCGACCCTGATCAAACCCTCCATCCTGACGATCTATTTCCCGCTGTGTTTCTTTGCGGCGCTCATTAAGCTGATCCGCCAGAAAGGGCACGGGTTCTTTAAACTGATCGGGCAGCATCTGTATTTTCTGCCTTCGGCAGCCCTCTTCCTCGTCCAGTATCTGAAGATCTATGTGATGAAAGGATCGGCGAGCGCAGAGACGACGGGCGGCATTGAGATCGCGCTTTTCAAGGTCGCCAAAATGGCGTCGCCCTGCTTCCCGGTATCCGTGATCCTGCGGATGGCTTTCCCGTTCGCGGTCGTCATCATCTGGAGAAAGACGGTCTTTAAGGACAAGCTGTTCAATATCTGCTTCTGGCAGTATATCCTGGGGCTGCTCGTCTTCTGGACCTTTGCCGAGACGGGCACAAGAGCCTCCCACGGGAACTTCGGCTGGGGAAATGTGATCGGTTCCTCCCTGCTTTGGATCTGGTGTGTCATTTACTTCTTTAAACGCTGGAGAGAGGAGAAGCCCGGAGAGCAGAAGGGCGCGGCCATCAAGCTGAAATTCGCCGTCCCCGCCTTCCTTTTCGGCCTGCATCTGTGCGACGGCATCATTTACTACTTCAATCTGCTGCACAATATGGCAGGGCAGCTGTAGGAGAAGAATAGATCATTCTGACAGGACAAATAAAGCCTCCGGCGGATCGCAAAGATCCTCCGAAGGCTTTTTTGTTTCTTTGCCGCAGGCGCGGCGGATCAGATCCTTCCGGCCGCGAAATCCCGTATCATGGCGGCGGTGATGGATACGTCATCGTCCGGGACCGGGACTTCGCTGCGGTCAAACCAGCGGGCGTCAGCAAGCTCCCGGCGGTCGATCGTGATCTCGTCACTGCCCGAGAGCCGCGCGGTGAAGCCGAGCGTCAGGTTCCCGGGGATCCCCCAGGGCTGGGAGCCGTAATAGCGGATGTCCGTGACCTCCACGCCGGCCTCCTCCATGACTTCCCTGCGCACGGCATCCTCGGCAGTTTCGCCGACCTCGATAAAGCCCGCGATGAGGACGAACCAGCTGACGGCGCGGCCGGCATATTTTGTCATGAGAAGGCGGTCCCCGTCATGGACGGCGACGATCACGCAGGGATCGATGCGCGGGTAAACGGAGGCTTTGCAGGACGGACAGTCCAGCCTGCGCTCATCCGGGGCGGGAACCATGGGAGATCCGCAGCGGCCGCAGAAACGGTGCTGCGAATACCAGCGGTGCAGATGGCTTCCGGTATAACCGATATAGGCGTTCACCATAGGACGCAGAGCGCGCACGGAGGACAGAGGGACCGTGCGAAAGCCAAAAGCGGCGGCGGCCTTTTGGACCGCCGCCGTATCAGGCTGCATACAGAGGAAATACCTGACGTTATCTGCCGTAAAGAGATACTGCAGGCTTTCCGTGAAGGAACCGGGGAAGGCAGGAGAGGAGAAGACCTCTTCCAGCTGCCCCGCGCAGGGCCAGCCGCCCTCCGCGTCAAGGAGCGCGGATCCGCCGTCAAAGACGAGGACGCGGTCCTCGGGACGCGCGGTATAAAGCGCGTATTCCAGTGAAAAACGATGCGGGCCGATATCCTGGATCATGGCTTAGTAAACGACGACCGTTGTTCCGACGGGCACATTGCTGTAGATCCAGCGGGCATTGGCGGTAGCGATACGCACACAGCCGTGAGACTGCGGAATACGGCTCAGCTGTCTGTCGGGATAGAGCGCCTCGTGTCCGGGGAAGTGGTACAGCCATGAGTGGATGGCGTTGCCGGAGAAGAAGGACGCATAGTAAGCGTAGCCTCCGAGGACAAAGTCAAACTTCGGGCTCTTTCTGCCGATCCTGTAGGTGCCGGGCATCGTCCTGCAGTCGATCATACCGGTCGAGCACTGCCAGGAGTATTTGAGCTTCCAGTTGCACTGGCTGCCGGTAAACAGATAGAACATCTGCCTGCTTACGCTGACCCAGACCAGGTATTGGGAGGGGCTGGAATAGCCTCTGTAGTTGATAAAGCCTTCCTTCGTCTTTTTGGAGTAGTCCTTATCGTTCTCAAGGATGAAGGAATCAAGATGAATATAGCCCGGTGCCACATCGACATCGATGTTATTTCCCACTCTGACGGTGGCGTGCGTATAGGATTTCCATACGCAGGTCACATGCTGTCCGGCTTTAAGGGCATAAGACTTTCCGTTGTCTTTGCGCTTTCCGTTCACGTTGGCCGTGACTGTCGCGTTAAAGTAAGAAGTATGTACGCCTTTCATGACTTTGTTGACATAAAACGGCGTTGCGGAAACGGGAGCGGAAGAGCTGCCGTAGCGGGTCTTTCCGTTCACCTTGCGGACGGCACGGATCTTGAAGGAATATGCCTTGTTGTTCGTGAGCTTTTTGACCGTTGCCTTGGTGGTCCCCGCCTTCAGTGTCTTATTTAAGGGAACATATTTTCCTTTTGCATTCTTCTGAAGGATCTGGTAGCCTGTGGCGCTTGCGACTTTGTTCCAGGTCAGGGTCACTTTTTTGTTCCCGACGGAGGAGAGCGTAAGGCTGGGCGTGCCGGGCTTCTTGATCATCGGCCGGACCGTTACGTTTGAGGATTTTGTTCCCTCGGCCTCCGATGAGCCGGACCTGCGGTACGCGCTGACGGCAAAGGTGTAATCGGTGCCGTTCTGCACAGACGCGCCGTGGATGCGTTTCAGGGTAAGGGTATTTTTGGAGGCATCGACACTGAGCAGCTTATCGTAAGTGCCGTCTTCATTCACCAGGTAAAGGTAATAACCGCTCGCCGTGGATACCTTTTTCCAGGAAAAGGTGATGGAAGACTCGCCGCCTTTTGCCGTAAGGTTCTTGACACGCCCGGGCGCTGCGGGTTCGGCAGCCGCGCTGAACGTGAGAAGAAAGAGACTGAAGGCTAAAAGGCAGATGAAAGTCGTTAACTTATGAAGTCTTTTCATTGTTTACCTCCTGCTTTTGTATTTAAAAATCTTCAGAATAAACTAAAGATATAATAATAAAGTAGAAAGGAAAAGTCAATAAATATTGTTTAACCGCGTTTTTTCTGATAAACTGTACGATAATGCAAAACGAAGGCTCCGCGGACAGGATCCCGCGGAGAATCAGGGAGGAATGCTTTTATGAAAAGATATCCGCAGGTGGACCTTGCCAGAGGGATCGGCATCGTGCTGGTCGTGCTGGGGCATGCGCTCCGCCAGGACGGCGCGCTGCCCGCGCTGATGGAGAATATGATCAGCGTCATATACAGTTTTCATATGCCGCTTTTCTTCTTTCTCTCCGGGTTCGTGAGCGTCCGCGTTCTTTCCCTGCGCGGGCCGCGGCAGGTCTCAGGATGGCTGAAGGGACGCGCGGGGCGCCTGCTGATCCCGTACTTTTTCGTGAGCATCTGCTATCTGCCGCTGAAGGCGTTCCTTTCACGCTACGCGCAGAAGCCCTTTGCCCTGCGGGACGCCTGGAGGATCCTGATCGGAGAGAGCCCGGATACGATGCTCTGGTACCTGTACGTACTGTTCGCGCTCTGTCTGATCAGCGCCCTGATCGTCCGGGAGAAGACCCTCCCCTTCGTGACGGCGGCGGCCCTCGCGGCCGTGCTCTTTGCCCCGCGCCTTCATCCGGAAGTGCTCTCGCGCCTTGCGCAGAACGGCTTCTACTTTTTCTTCGGGATGGCGGCGAGATCGGCGGAGGACAGTGCGGATCCCGGCTGCGGGATCTTCTTCGGGGAGCTGCGCTCACGGCGCGAGAGCAGGTATGAACTGATCGCCTGCGCCGTCCTGTTCATTTCCGGAAACGCGGCGCGCATCGGGCTCGGCATGGGAAGCTCATCCCCGGCCGGCATTCTGACAGCGCTCGCCGGGATCGGCCTTACGCTGGCTGCCGCGAGAGCCCTTTGCCGGACAGGGAACGCGGCCGGAAGGGCGGTATCCTTCCTCGGGCAAAGAAGCATGGACATCTATATGATGTCGGATGCGGCCCATACGGCTGTGCGCATCGCCTGGGCCGCCGCGGGGCTGGGAGCCTGGGCGGGTGCCCTGATCTCCTTCGCGGCAGGACTGCTGCTTCCACTCGCCGCGGGAGAGCTGATCGTCCGCCGGGTGCCGCTGCTCCGTCTGCTGATCCTGGGAGAAAAGAAACGGGCCCTGCCCGGAACAAAATAAGAGAGGAACCATTATGTCAGAACGTAACAGAACAGAAAAGAAAATGTCAGGGAAACGGTTTCTTGCCGTCTGCTGCATCCTGTTTGCCGTCCTTTGCGCCTTCCTGCTGGGCCCCCTGTTTCTTTCAGGGAAGAGCCTGGTATGGACGACCGACGGCCGTCCGCAGTATTACGCCTATCTCTACTATATGGGGAACACACTGAGGGATTTCTTCTCCGGCCTTGTGCACGGAAGATTCTCCCTTCCCCTGTATGATTTCTGCATCGGCCTCGGGGATGACGCGGGGGCCGTTATGCGCCTGCATCTGCTGGATCTTCTGAGCGTTTTCGTGCCCGGAAGATACACGGAGCTGCTGTATGATGTCCTGACCGTCCTGCGGCTCTTTCTGGCGGGGCTTGCCTTCTCGGCATACGGAAAGCATCGCGGATGGAAGCCTTTCTATGTGCTGACGGGCGCGGGCCTCTACCTTTCCTGCGGCTATGTGATCAAGGTCGGGATCGCCAATCCCACCTTCCTTTCCGCCATGATCCTGCTGCCTCTGCTCCTTCTTTGCGCGGATAAGATCCTGCAGGGAGAGCGGTGCCTTCTTTTTATCGTGGTGACCGCACTTGGCTTTATCAACAATTATTACTTTATGTACCAGTGCAGCATCGCGCTGGCGGTCTATGTTCTCCTGCGGCTTCCCGCGGCTCTTGAGGGAGAAGAAAAGGGAGAGCGGGCAGGCACCGGCGCAAAGAGGGTCCTTCTGATGATTCTCTATTATCTGTGCGGCGCCGCCATCTCCATGGTCTTTTTCCTCCCCGTGCTGCTGCGGCTTTTTGAATCCGCAAGGCTGACGGATGCCTACAGCGGTTCCCTGCTTGCCTATGGCGGAAGCTGGATCACGAACACGATCGCGGACCTGTTTGCCCCGTACTTAAACCCGGGAAACAACGCGCATCTGAATTTTGCGGCGCCCGCCCTGGCCGCGGCTGTCCTGGCGTTCACAAAGAAAAAAGGCGGGAAGGATCTCCTTGCGCTCCGCGGCTCCCTCGTGATCGAGGCGGCGGCGCTCCTGGTGCCTGCCGCGGGTCTTCTGATGAACGGAATGGGAGGCGTAAGCAACCGCTGGACCTACATGATCGCCTTTTCGCTTGCCTGCGCGCTCGCGGCCTGCGGGAGCGAGTGGGAGTGCCCGCGGATCCTGCAGATCGCGGTGACGGGCGCACTCACCGCCGGCTACGCGGTCATCTGCGCGCTTACCGCCCCGGAGGGGGAGAAGAAGACCTTTCTTGTCATGGCCGTCATCCTGATGGTGATCTGCCTTGTCTGGATGATCGTGATGGCTCTGGTCTCGAAAAAAGGAAGAGGCGCGGCCGCTGCCTGCTGCCGTTTCGGCCTTCCCGTCCTGATCCTTGCGTGCGCTTTCCTGTATGCGCGGGCAAACTTCGGCCCTGCCGATTCCAGTCATACCTACGGCACGGCAGCCTATTCGGACGCGGGCAGCCTGTACTCGTACTATGCGGATTCAAAGTATGCCGTCCTGGGGGCTCTGGATGACGGCAGCTTCTGGCGCGCCGACACCTCCTTTATGACGACGGGAGAGGAGAATGGATCGCTGATCCTCGGCTATCACGGCACATCCATGTACAACAGCGTCCTGAATACGGCGGTCATCGATACCCTGCGCGATCTTGACAGCATCGGCATCAACGCGGTCCACCGCCTGTTCTCCATGGACGGACAGACAGCCCTTGAGGCGATGGCGAACGTCCGCTACTTCCTGACGCTTCCGGGCGAGGAGAGGACCGTGCCCGCGGGCTTTGTGCCGCGCGAAGATCTCTCGGGCGAGGAGCTGCTCGTATATGAAAATACGCAGCCGCTTCCCTTCGGTTACGCCGCGGACGCTTACGTGTCCGCGCAGGACTTTTCGGAAATGTCGTCCCTCGAAAAACAGCAGGCCATGCTGCAGGGCGCCGTTCTCTCCGGGGAAGATCCGGAGGCGGAGAGTGCGCTCAGGCAGGCCTTGCAGACCGGGACAGACATCACAGAGGAAAAGGTGCAGCTTCCCGGATCCGGGGAGAACACGGAGCTGACCAAAAAGGGCGTAAAGGTCAGGGAGGCGGGCGGCAGCTTTGAAGTCGAGATGCCGTTTAAGGCCGGATGCGAATGCTATGTATACTTTGAGGGTCTCTACAGGAACAAAGAGTACAGCTTCGTCCGCCTCGACACGCCGGGGCTTACCAAGATGATCACGCTGCGCAGCACAGGCGGGACCTACTCTCTGGGCAGAAAGGATTACCTCGTCTGCCTCGGCAATTTTGCGGAGGACGGTACGCAGAGACTGAAGGTATCCTTCCCCGAAAAAGGAGGATACCGGCTGAAAGGCATGCGTTTTTATTACGTGCCGGTTTCCGGCATTACGGAGCGGATCCGGGAGCTTTCCGCGTGCAGCATGGAAAACCTGCATATCGAAGGCGGCGAAGTGTCCGGGACGATCGATCTTGACAAAGACCGCATGCTCATTCTCTCCATCCCGTGGCGCGAGGGCTGGAAGGCATCTGTCGACGGGGAGCAGACGGCCCTGCGGCGCGTAAACGGCATGTATACGGGCCTTCTTCTGGGGCCCGGGGAGCACAGCATCGAGCTGCGCTATATTTCGCCCGGCCTTACGGCCGGCACGGTCATTTCCCTGGCGGGACTGGTCCTTTTCGTCCTGCTCCTGGCAGCTTCGCGGCGCGGCCGCAAAAAGAACGGTTAACGCCGCAAGGTTATTGTTTACTTGCGGAAGCAGCCGTGCTATAGTTGTTCTTGTAATATTCAATAATCAGGTCTTCAGGGCGGGGTGAGATTCCCCACCGGCGGTCACAGTCCGCGAGCGCAGACCGGCCTTTGCCTCTGCTGCACGAACCGGTGGAATTCCGGTACCGACGGTGTATCCTTTCTTCAGGCGCGTAAGCGTCCGGAGAGGGGAGAAGTCCGGATGGGAGAAGATAAGGCTCTGTTGATCATTGCGCACGGCGCGGATCAGCAGAGTTTTTTATTCTCCGGGCGCAGAAAAGGCGCGCATCGGAAAGAATAAGGCGCTGGAGGGAAAGGACTAAGCAAAATGAAAAACACAAAAAAGAAGTTTGGCGCGAAGACGGTCACTTTTGTCGGGATGCTGGGAGCCCTCTCAACGGTGCTCATGCTGATCAGTTTTCCGCTGCCGATTGCCCCCTCTTTCCTGGAATTTGATATCGCGGAGGTGCCGGCACTGTTCGCGGGTTTCTTTATGGGTCCGGCCGCCGGCTTTTCGGTCATCCTGGTCAAGATCCTGTTAAACCTTGTGATCAACGGCACAAAAACGGCATTCGTCGGAGAACTCTCCAATCTTGTGGGAAGTACGATCTTTGTGGTCACGGCAGCCCTGATCTATAAGCGCGACCGGACGAAGAAGGGCGCCTTATGGGCAATGGCCATTTCGACCGTCACCGTCAGCATCGCTTACGTTTTTATCGACGCCCTGGTCATGTTCCCGCTGTACTCAAAGCTCTACGGGATTCCGCTGGAGGCGATCATCGCCATGGGCACAGCGATCGATCCGAAGATCAAGAGTATGACGACGATGATGCTGCTTTCCGTATTCCCGTTCAATCTCGTAAAGTTCGGCGCGACCTGCCTGATCACCTTCCTGCTTTACAAGAAGGTGGGGAAGGTGCTGCGCGGGATGTTCTTTACCCAGGGCGAATACTGAGCAGATACAATTATCTGTACTTTTGGCGGCCGTTCTGATAAAATAAATAAGATATACCTTATTATTTTGAAACTGAAAGATGAGGAGGCGAAACATGCTTCACTCGGTGATCATTCCCTGTTATAAGTCCGACCAGACGATCCGCAGGGTCGTCGAGCTCACGATGGAGGAGTTCGGGCGGATGGACAGGGGAGATGTGGAATTTGTCCTGGTCGACGACTGCTCCCCGGATGAAGGAAAGACCGTGCGTGCCCTGCGCGGGCTTGTGAACGACTATAAAAATGTCCGTGTCATTGAGCTCGCGAAGAACGCGGGCCAGCACAACGCCGTCATGGCGGGGCTCAATTTTGCCCGCGGGGACATTATTATCGCGATGGACGACGACATGCAGACCCATCCGTCCCAGCTGCCGAAGATTCTCGGAAAGCTGGACGAGGGCTATGATATCGTCTATGGATACTATCCGGAGAAAAAGCACAGTAAGTTCCGCAATTTCGGAAGTTATATAAACTATATGACGGTGCGGATCCTTCTGAAAAAGCCGAAGGACCTGAAGACATCGAGTTTCTGGGCCGTCCGCCGTTTCGTCAGAGATTACGCGGTCACCTACCAGAACGCTTTCACCCATATGCAGGGCGTGTTTTTGCGGATCACGACGAATATCGCGTCGGTCCCCGTGGAACATTTCGAGCGGGAGGTCGGCAAATCGAACTATACGCTCAAAAAGCTCATACAGCTGTGGTCGAACATCATGGGATTCTCGATCGTCCCCCTGCATTTCGCGACGATCCTGGGCTATATCTTTTCCGCCGTGGGACTGATCGGCGCGATCTGCGTCATCATCCGGAAGGTCGTGCGGCCGATGACTGCCATGGGCTGGCCCTCCACGATGGCGGCCATCTGCTTCTTCTCCGGGGTGATCCTGATGTTCCTCGGTCTGACCGGTGAGTATGTGGGGAGGATCTTCCTCAGTGAATCAAATAATCCGCAGTTCGTAGTACGCCAGATCGATGAGTACGGGAGGCCTGATCGGCAGCGACGGCGCTGAATTTGAGCGCAGAGAGGATGGCGAAAAGCAATGAAAAAGATCATGATCATGGGAGCCGGGATCTATCAGGTCCCGCTGATACGCAGGGCGAAGGAGATGGGAATCTACACGATCGCCGTCAGCATCCCCGGCAATTATCCGGGCTTTGCGATCGCCGACGAGGTCTGCCATATCAATACCGTCGACTATGAATCGGTCCTGAAGGTGGCAAGGGAGAAGCAGATCGACGGGATCGTGACAGCCGGGACGGACGTCGCGGTCATCACGATCGGAAGAGTCTGCGACGCGATGGGCCTCAAAGGTCTCTCCTTTGAAGCCGCGAAGATCGCTTCGGACAAGCGCCTGATGAAGGAATGCTATGAGAAGAACGGTGTGCGCACCGCAAGGTTCCGCATGATCTCCTTCGATGAGGATCCCGCGGAGAGCCTCAGCGATCTTACCTATCCGCTGATCTTTAAGGCGGTCGATTCGTCCGGGAGCCGCGGCATTACGCGCGTCAACGGCCCGGAGGGCATCGCGGCGGCTATCGATAACGTGCGCGGCGTGACGCGCAAGGACTATTATATCGTGGAAGAATTCATCGTCGGGAGCGAGTTCGGCGCGCAGGCCTTCGTCTATAACGGAGA
Organism: uncultured Lachnospiraceae bacterium; assembly: GCA_905235435.1. Taxonomy (GTDB): domain Bacteria; phylum Bacillota; class Clostridia; order Lachnospirales; family Lachnospiraceae; genus CAMOKZ01. Next base: position 55,257 of record CAJOLD010000009.1, on the reverse strand, counting down.
GCTCCGCTTCGTGCTGCCTCACGGCGATTATGTCTTTACCGGGGATACCGGCGTGCCGGTCGGCCATTTCGCGCCCTTTGCGCTCACCGACGAGCAGAAGAAGGACGTCTTTGACCAGACCGAGAAGGCCATCCGCGCGATGAAGCTCGACAACTGCGCGATCAACGCGGACTTTATCATGAGGGACGGGAAGACCTATGTCCTCGAGATCGGCGGCCGCTCCGGCGCCACCTGCCTCGCGGAGCTCGTCTCCATCTATTACGGCTTCGATTATTACGAAAAGATCATTCTCGCCGCGCTCGGTGAGGATCCGGATTTCCCGCAGGAGAAGGCCGTGCCGAACGCCAGCATGCTGCTGATGAGCGACAGGGACGGCGTCATCCGCTCCATCGCGAACCACAATCCGAAGGACGACCGCATCTATGAGGTCCAGTTCGACTATACGGTGGGCGATGCCGTAAAGAAATTCCATGTGGGCCCGCACAGGATAGGGCATGTGATCACGCGCGGAGAAACACTCGACGAGGCCGTGGACGTGCTGCACGACGCGCTTTCAAAGATCGAGATCAGGGTAGAGTAAAGAGGTTTTCGGATGTTTGAGAAAGTAGAAAAGAAACTGACGAACGTATATATGCTGAAGGATCTCCTCAGTGTGGAGAAAAAGGAGCCCGTCAATTATTCAAAGGTGATGAGGACCCAGGAGAAGAATGTGCAGAAGCTGATGCGCAGGGCCTGGGAGATCCCCTTCTACAGGGAGCGCTTCGAGAAAGCAGGCGTTAAGCCGGAGGACATCCGGACCGGCGACGATCTGACAAAGCTCCCCGTCCTCACCAAGGACGAGCTTCGCAGATGGATGGCCGATGAGGCCAAAAAACCGGAGTATCAGTACTGGTACGCCGATACCACGAGCGGCTCCACGGGGAAACCGCTGACTGTGCTCTTTTCGCCGAAGGAGAAGGCCTTCATGAAGGCAAACTGGATCCGGGCGATGATGGTCGCCGGCTATAATCCCATGTTCGGAAAGACCATGAGCAGGATCAACGCCCATGACGAGAACCCGGGAGGTCCCGATTCCTTCATCCAGAAGATCGGCCTTTTCCGCCGCAGCTTTGTGGACCAGTACGCGCCGGAGCCGGATGTGATCGACGCCATCAACGCCTACCGTCCGGACTGGCTCTATATGAACAAGACCGAGCTGATGCGGCTCGTCCTCTACAGCAACCGCACGGGGAAGGAGATCTTCCACCCGAAATTCTACGATCCGATCAGCGAGAAGGTGACCGAGAACGACAGGAAGCTCTTCAAAAAGGTCCTCGGGGACGGGATCATCGACTCCTACGGGAGCGCCGAGACCGGCGCCTGCATGATCCGCCTGCCCGGCCGTGACTACTACATCATTTACCAGGATTCCTTTGTTGTGAACGTGGTCGACGACGACGGAAAGATGGCATCGGAAGGAAGGATCGTCATCACGCCGCTCTACAAGACGGACCTGCCCCTCATCAACTATGAGATCGGGGACAGGGGGAACCTGAAGACCAACCAGGGTGTCCACTTCATCTCCAATGTGCAGGGGCGCATGAACGACTATTTCCGGTATGAGAACGGAGAGGTGACCAGCTTCTTTGAGGTGACGCCCGTCATCGCGCACTGCGCGGACATCCTGCAGATCCGTTTCATCCAGGAGAGCTGGGATGAGATCCGGGTGCAGATCGTCAGGGACGAAGACGCCTCCATGTCCCGGGAGGAGATCGAGCAGTATCTGACCGAAAACCTGAACGCGATCTTTAAGCGGCCCTTCAGCTTTCAGTTTGACTGGATGGATTCGATCCCGCCGGACCAGAACGGAAAGCTGCGCATGATCGTATGCAACGTCTGACCGGGACGGGGAACTATTCTGTAAAGAAGGGGAGCGATTCCTAAAACATATGGCAGAGACGAATTACACGGATGCGAGGGACATGGCGGTCACAGATCCCGTCAGAGGGCTCTCGCGGGAGGAAGTGCAGAGGCGCACAGAGGAAGGATTTGCCAATGTGATGCCCGAAGATGACCAGCATTCGCTCGGGCACATCATCTTCACGAATGTCTTCACCTATTTCAACATGATCTTTGTCTTTATAGCGGTCATGCTTTTCATTGTCGGCGCCTATAAGGACATGACCTTCATCCCGCTGATCGTCTTCAACACCCTGATCGGCATCCTGCAGCAGTGGAGATCCAAGGTCACCCTGGAAAAGCTGACGATCCTCAATGCTCCGAAGACGACCGTCGTCCGCGGAGGAAGCGAAGAGACCGTGCAGTCGGAGGAGCTCGTGCTCGGTGACATCATCCTGCTCGGCGCCGGGAACCAGATCCCGGCGGACGCCGTCGTCGTGGAAGGACGGGTCCAGGTGAATGAATCACTGCTGACCGGTGAAGCGCAGGAGATCGAGAAGATGACGGACAGCCCGCTGCTTTCCGGGAGCTTTATCGTTTCGGGGCACTGCCGCGCGAGGCTGACGGCCGTCGGCGCCGATTCCTACGCCGCGAAGCTTACAAAGGAGGCCCGCAGGGCGAACACGAAGGAGCAGTCGGAGATGATCCGCTCCCTGAATGTCCTTCTGCGCATCATCGGCGTCCTCATCATTCCCGTCAGCATCACGCTGTTCGTGCAGCAGTATAAGTTCAGCGGGCTCAGTTTTAAAGCCAGCGTGACCGGCACGATCGCCGCCATCATCGGCATGATCCCCGAAGGACTCTATCTGCTGACCAGCGTGGCCCTGGCCGTGAGCGCGGTGCGCCTTGCGCGCAGCAGGGTGCTGGTGCATGACATGAAATCGATCGAGACGCTCGCCCGGGTGGACGTTCTCTGTGTTGATAAGACAGGGACGATCACGCAGCCGAAGATGCAGGTGGCGGATACCGTTCCGCTGCATGCGCCGTCTGTTGTGGGGATCCTGGACGGCGAGGCGCAGGGCGGAGCCGAAACCCAGGAGAAAGCCCTGCTTTCCGTGCTGCTCGGAAACTTTGCCGCGTCCATGGACAGCGACAATGATACGATGCGCGCGATCAAGTCCTATTATGTTCAGGGAACGGGGGAGAAGGCCGAAAAGGTATTTTCTTTTTCTCCGGTCTACAAATACAGCGCCGCGCAGATCGGCAGCAGGCCGCTCATCCTGGGCGCGCCGGAATTTCTGCTTCGCGCGGGGACGCAGGAGGAGACTGCGGCGTCTCCCGATGCGGCGCCCGGGGACGGGACGGATGCCGGAGCCGGCAGCGCCATCGTCCCGGTATCCTGCGCGCCGGAGCAGATCCTTGCGCTGGCAGAGGACTATGCCCTGAAGGGATACAGGGTCCTTCTTTTCGGAGAGTACACCGGAGAGCTTGACGGAGGGGAGCTGAAGAGCCGCGTCATTCCCATGGCGCTCGTTCTTCTGGAGAACCCGATCCGTCCGGACGCGAAACAGACCTTCCGGTACTTTGAGGAGCAGGGCGTAGATATCATGGTGATCTCCGGCGACAACCCTGCCGCCGTATCCGCCATCGCCATGCAGGCCGGGATCCCGGGAGCGGAGAATTACATCGACGCGTCCACGCTGAGATCGGATCCGGAGATCCTGAACGCGGTCGGCAAATATACCGTATTCGGCAGAGTGACGCCCGAGCAGAAGAGGACGATGGTCCTCTCCCTTCAGAAGAGAGGGCACACGGTCGCGATGACCGGCGACGGCGTCAACGACGTACTGGCTCTGCGCGAAGCGGACTGCAGCGCGGCAATGGCATCGGGCAGCAGCGCGGCCGCAAGCGCCGCCCAGCTGGTCCTGCTCGATTCGGATTTTGCCCGCATGCCCATGGTCGTCTCCGAGGGCAGGAGGGTCGTCAACAATATTCAGCGGACGGCAAGCCTTTTTCTCGTGAAGAACATCTTCTCGATCCTGCTGTCGCTGTTCTCCATCATTCTGATGTTCGATTATCCGCTGGAGCCCTCGCAGATGTCTCTGATCAGCATGTTTACGATCGGCATCCCCGCTGCGCTGCTGGCGCTTGAAAACAGCAATGAGCGGATCGAGGGGCGGTTCCTCAGCAACGTGTTTCTGCGCGCGCTTCCGGCCGGCCTGACTGATTTTATCATCGCGGCCGTGCTGGTCGTATTCTGCGATCAGTTCCGTGTCAGCGCCGCGGATACATCCACGGCCTGCACCATCCTGCTTGGGATCGTCGGAATGATGATCCTCTACCGGATCGCTTCGCCCATGACGGTTCCCCACTGGGTCCTGTGGTTTTCGATGCTGTTCGGCCTTGTATTCTGCATGACCTTTATGAACCGGCTGTTTTCGATCAGCTCCATCTCGCGCCGGTGCGGCCTGCTGCTCATCCTCTTCGCGGTCAATACGGTACCGGTCCTGCAGTGGACGAGCCTGCTCGTCAGGAAGATCTGGGACTGGGAAGGAAAGAGGAGGAAGCGCCTCCGGGCCCGCAGAAACAGGAAAAAATATGCGAAACGGCCCTATTAAGAAAAGGACGGATATGCTATACTTGACTTATGTCAGTTGGCTTAATAAGGAGGCTGTATGAAAAGATTTTTGCTTAAACTGAGCGGTGAGGCACTCGCGGGGCCCGGCAGATCGACAGGCTTCGACGATGAGACGATCACCGGCGTTGCAATGCAGGTAAAGGAACTGGTCGATGAAGGGAAGCAGATCGCGGTCGTGATCGGCGGAGGCAACTTCTGGAGAGGCCGTTCGAGCGGCAGTATGAAACGATCCAAGGCGGATCAGATCGGCATGCTCGCGACCATCATGAACTGCCTCTACGTTTCCGAGATCTTCCGCTCCTGCGGAATGAAGACCGTGACGATGACACCCTTTTCATGCGGCGGGTTTACGTCACTGTATTCCTACGATGAAGCCGTGAAGGCACTTTCCGAAGGAACTGTGGTATTTTTCGCGGGAGGCACCGGACATCCGTACTTCTCGACGGATACCGCCACCGTCCTGCGCGCGATCGAGATCCACGCGGACGAGATCCTTCTCGCGAAATCCGTCGACGGCGTTTATACAGGCGACCCGGATGAAGACCCGGACGCGGTGAAGCTGGATCAGATCTCCATTCAGGAAGTCGTCGACAGAAGGCTCGGCGTGATGGATCTTACCGCTTCCATCCTCTGCATGGAGCAGAAGATGCCGGTCCTCGTCTTTTCACTGACGGACGAGAACGGCATTGTCCGCGCGGCCCGCGGCGAAGGCCAGGGTACGGTCATTACGGTTTAGGTTTACGGTCATTACGGCCTGGGTTTCCCTGCGGGAGGCGCATCCCGCTTCAGCAATAAAGAATCAGGAGGATAAAAATGGACGACAGGATCAAAGTATATGTGGAAAAAATGGATAAATCCTATGCGAGTATGATCGAGGAATTCAGCACGATCCGCGCCGGCAGGGCGAATCCGAACGTCTTAAAGAAGATCACCGTTGACTATTACGGGACCCCGACCCCGCTCGCGCAGGTCGGCAACATCACGGTACCGGAGCCGCGCATCCTGCAGATCCAGCCGTGGGAGCCCTCCATGATCAAGCCGATCGAGAAGGCCATCAATATGTCGGATATCGGGATCAACCCCAGCAACGACGGGCGTGTGATCCGCCTCGTATTCCCGGAGCTGACGGAAGAGAGAAGAAAAGCGCTCGTCAAGGATATCAAAAAGAAGGGCGAGAACGCCAAGGTCGCCGTCCGCAATATCCGCAGGGACGCGAACGACTCCCTCAAGAAGCTCGGCAAGTCCGGCTCCGACGTCTCCGAGGACGAGATCAAGGACCTTGAAGATGTTATCCAGAAGGAAACCGATAAGCACATCAAAGATATCGATAAAGCAGTCGATGAAAAATCAAAAGAGATCCTGACAGTCTGAGACGGGGGGAGACCTCGTTTGCGGCGTCAGGCGGGGGCTGCCATGCCGGGACCGGTGTGGCAGCCCCTTACATGAACGGAGGAAAAGCATGAATATTCCGCAGCATGTCGCCATTATCCTTGACGGGAACGGCCGCTGGGCAAAATCAAAAGGAATGCCCCGCAGCTACGGACACGCCCAGGGCGCGAAGAATCTGGAGAAGATATGCCGGGACGCCTGGAATATCGGCATCAAATATCTGACCGTCTACCTGTTTTCCACGGAGAACTGGAAACGCTCGAAGGATGAGGTCGATTCCCTGATGAAGCTCTTCCGGAGCTATACAAAGACCTGCATGAAGACAGCCAGGGACAACAACATGAAAGTCCGGGTCATCGGAGACCCGGCCGCTTTCGATACGGACCTGCAGGAAAGCCTGAAAGAGCTGGAGAGAAGCTCAGCCGGAAACACCGGGCTGAACTTTCAGATCGCGTTAAACTACGGGAGCCGGGATGAGATCACGCGCGCCGTGCGCGCGATCGCGCGGGAGAGCGTCGCCGGCCTGCTGAATGCGGATGAGATCACGGAGGAATGCGTCAGCGATCATCTTGACACTGCCGGCATCCCGGATCCGGACCTGCTGATCCGGACGAGCGGAGAGGAGAGACTGTCCAATTACCTCCTCTGGCAGCTCGCCTATACGGAGTTTTATTTCTGCGACGTCCCCTGGCCCGCTTTCAAAAAGAAAGACCTGCTTGCCGCCATCGAGGACTACAATGACCGAGACCGCCGCTACGGCGGAAGAAAGGAGAGCTGAGCATGTTCCGCACCCGTCTTATCAGCGGGATCGTGCTGGTCGCGATCGCCCTGGCGCTGATCATTCCCGGAGGCCCTGTGCTTCTCGCCGGCCTGCTGGTCATTTCCGTCATCGGTATGTTTGAACTTTACCGCGCGACGGGACTTATCGCGAAGGATGCCCCGGAGGGCCCGGCGATCGCAGGCTTTGCCGGCGCAGTGGCAATGTATGTGCTGCTGCTTGCTCATCAGGAGGAATATCTGATGGTCTGCGCGGCCCTGACGACCTGCGCCCTTCTCGCCGTCTATGTCTTCTCCTGGCCGAAAGTAAAAGCTTCCGGGGTGGCGACGGCGCTCTTCGGCATGTTTTATGTCGCCGTGATGCTGTCCTACATCTACCAGACGCGGTCGCTGCCCGGCGGACAGTTCCTGGTCTGGCTGATCTTTTTCTGCTCCTGGGGGAGCGATACCTGTGCCTACTGTGTGGGCATGCTGATCGGAAAGCATAAGATGAGCCCGAAGCTGAGCCCGAAAAAATCCATTGAGGGCGCCATCGGCGGCGTCGCCGGCGCAGCGCTTCTCGGCTCTCTGTACGTCTGGATCGTGCGGGGAGGCATGCCGGAAGGCTTTCAGGTCTATTACGGCGCGATCATCTGCGCCAGCGGAGCCCTGATCTCCATCGTCGGGGATCTTGCCGCCTCCGCGATCAAGCGCGAGCATAAGATCAAAGACTACGGAAACCTGATTCCCGGGCATGGGGGGATCCTGGACCGCTTCGACAGCGTGATCATCACGGCCCCCATCATCTGGCTGCTCTCAAAGCTTCTTCTCGGCGCCTGAGCGGACTGAAAGGAGATACCCGCATGAAAACGATCGCCATTCTAGGCTCCACCGGCTCGATCGGCACCCAGACCCTGGATGTCGTCCGCGCCAATCCCGGAAGGCTGCGCGTCTGCGCGCTCTCCGCGGGGACCAATATCGATCTGCTGGAAAAGCAGATCCGCGAGTTTAAGCCTTCTTTAGCCGCCGTCTCCCGGGAGGAGGACGCGGCCGTCCTTCGCGGGCGCACGGCGGACCTTTCCGTCCGGATCGTCTCCGGCATGGACGGGCTGATCGAGGTCGCGGGGGCTCCCGAATCCGAGATGCTCGTGACTGCCATCGTCGGCATGATCGGCATCCGCCCGACCATTGCCGCCATCGAGGCGGGGAAGGATATCGCCCTCGCGAACAAGGAGACGCTGGTCACCGCGGGGCATATCATCATGCCGCTCGCCGCCCGGAAGAACGTGAAGATCCTGCCGGTCGACAGCGAGCACAGCGCGATCTTCCAGTCCCTGAACGGGGAGAGGGAGAACCGGATCGCCAGGATCTGGCTTACGGCATCCGGCGGTCCCTTCCGCGGGAGAAAGAGAGAAGACCTTGAATATGTGCGCGTGGAGGACGCGCTGAACCATCCCAACTGGAAGATGGGCAGCAAGATCACGATCGATTCCGCCACGCTCGTCAACAAAGGGCTGGAGGTGATGGAAGCCTCCCACCTTTTCGGCGTACCGCAGGATCAGGTCCGCGTCATCGTTCAGCCGCAGAGCGTCATCCACTCCATGGTGGAGTATGAGGACGGCGCCGTGATCGCGCAGCTCGGGACGCCGGACATGAAGCTTCCCATCCAGTATGCTCTTTTCTGGCCGGAGCGGCTCCCGCTCGCGGGGGAAAGACTTGATTTTGCCTCTCTCGGGAGGATCACCTTTGAGGAGCCGGACACGGAGACCTTCCGCGGCCTTGCGATGGCCAGGGAGGCTTTTGCCGCAGGCGGGAGCATGCCCACCGTCTTTAACGCCGCGAACGAGGCCGCGGTCGCACTGTTCCTCGCCGGCAGGATCCGCTTCCTTGAGATCTATGAGATCATCGGGGAATGCATGAGCAGCATCCCGGCCGTCCCGTCGCCCACGGTGGAAGAGATCCTGGAGACGGAGGCCCGTGTGCGCGCGCAGATCGGGGAAAGGTACCGGGAGGCATAGAAAGAAGGTTTGGTTTATTGCGTTTTGTCATAGCTGTTCTGATCTTCAGCTTTATCATCATCTTTCATGAGTTCGGGCATTTTCTTCTCGCGAAGCGCAGCGGAGTCACCGTCCTGGAGTTCTCACTCGGGATGGGGCCGCGGCTTTGCAGCTTTACGCGCGGAGGGACCAGATGGTCGATCAAGGCCCTTCCCCTCGGAGGCTCCTGCTTGATGCTGGGAGAGGACGGGGAGAATACGGAAGCGGAGGGCTCGTTCTCGTCGAAGCCCGCATGGCGGCGGATCCTGATCGTTGCCGCGGGCCCTGTCTTTAATTTCATTCTCGCCTGGCTGCTCTCGGCGGTCATCATCGGCTGCTACGGGATCGACAGGCCCGAGATCCTGGCTGTTTCCGAGGGATATCCCGCCGCGGAGGCGGGACTTATGGCCGGGGACATGATCACCTCCATCAACGGAGAGCGGATCTGGCTTTACCGCGAGGTCGCGGACTATACCGAATACAACCAGAAGCTCTACGCGGGCGGGAGCCCCGTCGTGATCGGCTACGAGAGGGACGGGGAGAAGGGCGAGGTGTCCCTTGTCCCTGTGGACAGCGGAACGGGAAGATATATCCTCGGCATCTCCGGAAACATCAATAACCGCACGCGCGAGGGCATCCTGGGGATCGCTCTTTACAGCTGCCTGGAGGTGCGCTACTGGATCCGCACGACGTTCAAGGGCCTTGCCCTGCTCGTTACGGGAGGGGTCTCCTTAAATGAGATGTCCGGCCCCGTCGGCATCGTGGACATCATTGGGGATACCTACGAGGAGAGCCGGAAGGACGGCGCCTTCTATGTCTTCCTGAACATGATGAATATCGCGATCCTGCTCTCGGCGAACCTGGGCGTCATGAACCTGCTGCCCATCCCGGCGCTGGACGGCGGACGCCTGCTCTTTCTTGTGGTGGAGTGCGTCCGGAGGAAAAGGATCGATCCGGAGACGGAGGCGAAGATCCACATCGCCGGCTTTATGCTGCTGATGGTCCTGATGGTCTTTATCATGTTCAATGATATCCGCCGCCTGCTGTAGGACACGAATCGTGTCAGCGCGCAACAAAGCATTGCTTTACACCGCGGGGCGGCAGGCTTTATGATAAATAAAAATGTTGGGTATTGACAAACAGTGCCCATTCATGTATTATCAGAACAGATGTTCGATTAAGCAACGGAAGGAGACCGAAACATGGCAGATCAGGATAAAATGAAAGCGCTCGACGCAGCGCTCGCGCATATTGAGAAAGAATACGGCAGGGGAGCCGTTATGAAGCTCGGCGACTCTACCGCCAACCTCAACGTGGAGACAGTGCCCACGGGTTCCCTCAGCCTTGATATCGCCCTGGGCATGGGCGGCGTTCCCCGCGGAAGGATCGTGGAGATCTACGGACCCGAGTCCAGCGGCAAGACCACGGTGGCCCTGCACATGGTCGCCGAGGTACAGAAGCGCGGCGGCATCGCCGGCTTTATCGATGCGGAGCACGCGCTCGACCCCGTCTACGCCCGCAATATCGGCGTGGATATCGACAACCTCTATATCTCACAGCCGGACAACGGGGAACAGGCGCTTGAGATCACGGAGACCATGGTCCGCTCCGGCGCTGTGGATATCATCATCGTCGACTCTGTCGCGGCCCTCGTTCCGAAGGCCGAGATCGACGGAGAGATGGGGGATTCCCACGTGGGCCTGCAGGCAAGGCTCATGTCCCAGGCGCTGCGCAAGCTGACCGGCGTCATCAGCAAGTCCAACTGCATCGTGATCTTTATCAACCAGCTCCGTGAGAAGGTGGGCGTCATGTTCGGCAACCCGGAGACGACGACCGGCGGCCGCGCCCTCAAATTCTATTCCTCCATCCGCCTCGACGTGCGCAGGGTGGAGAGCCTCAAGCAGAGCGGAGAAGTCATCGGCAACCATACGCGCATCAAGGTCGTCAAGAACAAGATCGCGCCGCCGTTCAAGGAGGCGGAGTTCGATATCATGTTCGGCAAGGGCATCTCCCGGGAGCCTGGATCTGGCCGCGAAGCTGGATATCATCGTCAAGAGCGGCGCCTGGTACGCCTACAAGGGCGAGAAGATCGGGCAGGGCCGTGAGAACGCAAAGCTCTACCTTGCGCAGCATCCGGAGGTGATGGCTGAGGTGGAGAACCTTGTCCGCGAGCATTTCGGACTGCCGCAGACCGCGGAGGCACCGGCAGCTGCCGGGGCGGAAGATGAGAAAGAAGAATCATGATCCTCACAAAAATCGAGAAAACACGTTCAGGGAAGGTGCGGATCTGGCTGAATGATGAACCGGCCTTCCTGCTGTATGAAAAAGAGTGCGCCGAGTACCGCCTGTCCGAGGGGCAGGAGGTATCCGGCGCGCTTTATGATGAGATCTGCACCGCGGTCCTGCTCAAAAGGGCAAAGATGCGCTGTATGCACCTCCTGGAGAGAATGGACCGGACGGAGCAGCAGCTCCGCCTTAAGCTGAAGGAGGGGGAGTACCCTGAAGACGTCATCGACAAGGCCCTCGATGCGATGAAGGCTGCACATTATCTTGATGACCTTCGGTACTCGGAAAACTACATCCTTGCCAACAGGGACAAAAAGAGCGCGAGGCTCCTCCTGATGGAACTGGAGCAGAAGGGTGTTGAGCGCCAAACAGCGCAGCAGGCGCTGGAGGAGGATCCCGCGGATCCCTGCGAGGTCATCCGAAGGCTGGCCGAAAAGAAGAAATTCTGCCCGGAAACGGCGGATGAAAAGGAGACGCAGCGTTTTTATCAGTTTTTACTCAGAAAGGGTTTTTCGTTTTCGGACATAAAGAAAACATTGACATAATTTCATAAAAAGGATAAACTTGAAATGTTGTATAGCAACAATGAAAACTAAATAAGGAGGTGCTCCTGTGACACCAGCTATGATGATCCTCATTGCTGTGATCATTACACTGGTCATCGCAGTGCCGCTCTCATGTCTGATCGCCATCAATATCCACCAGAAGTCTTCCGACGCCAAGATCGGAAACGCGGAGGAGAAGGCGAGACAGATCATTGACGACGCACTGCGCACGGCGGAGACGAAGAAGCGCGAAGCGCTCCTCGAGGCGAAGGAAGAGTCTCTCAAGATCAAGAATGATTCTGAGAAAGAGGCGAAAGACCGTCGCGCCGAGGTCCAGCGCTATGAAAAGCGCGTCCTGGCGAAGGAAGAAAGCGTCGACAGGAAAGCTGAGACTCTGGAACGCCGTGAGGCCGACATTGCAGCAAAAGAGCAAGAGCTGAAGGATCAGCAGGCGGAAGCCGACAGGCTTGTGGAACAAAGATTACAGGAACTTGAGCGAATCTCAGGTCTGACCTCCGAACAGGCAAAGGAATATCTTTTAAAAACTGTTGAAGACGAAGTAAGAACAGATGCCGCCAAGCTCTACAAAGAGCTTGAAAGCAAAGCAAAGGAAGAAGCCTCCCAGAAGGCGAAGGAGTACGTTGTCACAGCGATTCAGCGATGTGCGGCTGATCACGTGTCCGAAGCAACGATCTCCGTTGTACAGCTTCCGAATGACGAAATGAAAGGACGTATCATCGGTCGTGAGGGACGCAACATCCGTACCCTTGAGACGATGACCGGCGTGGAACTCATTATTGACGACACACCGGAAGCCGTGGTAATTTCCGGTTTCGATCCCGTCAGGAGAGAGGTCGCAAGGATAGCGCTTGAAAAGCTGATCGTCGACGGCCGCATCCATCCCGCCAGGATCGAGGAGACCGTCGAAAAGGCACAGAAGGAAGTGGACACCATGGTGCGCGAAGAGGGCGAGGCAGCCTGCCTCGAAGTCGGCGTGCACGGTCTTCATCCGGAACTGGTCCGCCTTCTCGGAAGAATGCGTTTCCGCTCCAGCTACGGTCAGAATGCCCTCAAGCATTCGATCGAGGTCGCGCAGCTCTGCGGCCTTCTCGCAGGAGAGATCGGTCTGGACATCCGCACTGCGAAGCGCGCAGGCCTGCTTCATGACATTGGTAAATCCATTGATCATGAGGTCGAAGGTTCTCACGTTCAGATCGGCGCGGATCTGTGCAGAAAATACAAGGAAAGCCCGCTTATTGTCAATGCTGTGGAAGCACACCACGGCGATGTGGAGCCCGAGTCACTGATCGCATGTGTCGTGCAGGCTGCAGATACCATTTCTGCCGCAAGGCCCGGCGCCCGCAGAGAGACCCTTGAGACTTACACAAAACGTTTAAAACAGTTGGAAGATATTACGAACGCCTACAAGGGCGTGGAAAAGTCCTTTGCTATTCAGGCAGGGAGAGAGGTTCGCATCATGGTCGTACCGGAACAGGTCAGCGACGCGGAGATGACTCTCATGGCGAGAGAGATCGCGCAGCAGATCGAAGCCGAAATGGAATATCCGGGACAGATCAAAGTAAGTGTAATCCGCGAGTCAAGAGTTGTCGACTACGCAAAATGATTCTTTACAGGCAATACCAAACGAAAATCACGGAAGGGTCCGTATATGCGGCCCTTCCGATTTTTGTATGTTTGTGTTAATATTTGATTAGCTCGTTAAACCGTTAATGTCTGAAGAAAAGAAGGGATGATACGATGGCAACACCACATAACAGCGCAAATCCGGGCGATATCGCCGAGACCGTACTTCTGCCGGGAGATCCCCTGCGGGCAAAAGTCATTGCGGACACGTTCCTTGAAGATACCGTGCATTTCAACTCCGTGAGGAATATGTTCGGCTACACGGGCACTTACAAAGGGAAAAAGGTCTCTGTCATGGGGACGGGCATGGGCTGCCCCTCCATCGGGCTTTATACGTATGAACTGATCCATGTCTACGGCGTAAAGAACCTCATCCGCATCGGATCCTGCGGGGCGATGCAGGAATCGATGAAGCTCGGGGATATCGTTATGGCCATGGGCGCGAGCACAGATTCCAATTACGCGGCCCATTATAATCTGCCAGGCACCTTCGCGCCGATCGCCGACTATGAACTTTTAAGCTGCGCGGACCGGATCGCGACCGAGCACGGATTCAGACACGAGGTGGGCAACATTGTTTCTTCCGACGTCTTCTACGGCGATCCTGACGAGACGCCCAACTGGAAGAGGTGGCAGAAGATGGGCATCCTCGCGACGGAGATGGAGAGCGTCGCCCTCTACTGCAACGCCGCGAGAGCCGGCGTGCGCGCCCTGAGCATCTTTACTGTATCCGACAATATCGTCACCGGAGAGGAAATGCCCGCGCAGGAGCGGCAGGAAAGCTTCAAGGATATGATGCTTGTTGCTCTCGAGACAGCCATCTGTTTCTGAGAAATGAAAAAGGAGCCCGGCAGGGCTCCTTTTTTGTGCGCGGATGGTTTCAATCTTCAGCTTTCTGTTTCTCCCTGTGCGGCGGCGCTTAGCGATACCCCGAGCGAAACAAACTCTTCACTGCCCAGCAGGGCGCCGCGCGTTTCCACGACCTTTGCGGCTACGCGGTTTGCGCGGGCGGCCGCTTCCGGAAGGGAAAGGCCGGCCTGCAGACAGGCGAGGAGGGCGCCGACGTGGGCGTCCCCCGCGCCGATCGTGTCCACCTGGCGGGCGGGAACGCCCGGGACATTTGTGATGCCTTCAGGGCCGCAGATGGCGGCGCCTCTGCTGCCGAGTGTCACGATCACGCTGCTCCCACATCTTTCCTGCAGGTAAGCGGCGGCCTTCGCCTCTTCGGACGTAAGGCTGCCATCCGCGGGAGCTTTGGCCGCGCTTTCCGAAACGCTTTCCGTCCGGTCTTTGCCGCCGCGGCAGGCATAATAGTATTCGCAGACTTCGGTTTCGTTTAAGTGGATCATGGGCCTGAGGGCGAAGATGCGCTCCATGCGCTCCGGGAGGATCTTCAGGATCCGCGGCCCCGGCGCGAACATGACCTTAAGCTGCGGGTTCTTCTCAAGGAAGGCGATGATATGCCCGCCGGTATCTTCCTCGATCTCGAGGCCGCAGATATAGACGAGGCCGATATCCGTAGGATCGATCAGACCGAACCATTCCGGGCGGAATTTGTACTCCGCGCCGTGGTAGGAGAGGAAGGTGCGCTCCCCGTCGTCCTCGACAAAGCAGTAGCAGCATCCGTTATCCTCCGCCGGCTGCGGAAGCGGGGTGACGATCCCTCTTTCCTTAAACCGCGCGCGGATGAAATCCCCGTAGGCGCCCGTGCCGACGGGCAGGAAGGGGATGGCGGGCGCGCCGAAATGGCGGATGGTGTCGTAGACGTTGTATCCGCAGCCGCCGAGGTTCATGGCCTGTGAGCGCACATGGACGTCCTCGCTCCGGGAGGGGAGATGCGGCAGGGTGATCACGACGTCCGCGACGGCAGAGCCGATCACGAGAATTTTCCTGGTCATATCAGTTCCTTTCCATTTTACTATTTATGGCTTCCCTGTTATAATAACATGGATTGGAAGGAGGCGTCAGGATGAATAAAATACTGATCGTCATTGATATGCAGAATGACTTTATTGACGGCGCGCTCGGTACGGCCGAGGCCTGCGAAATCGTTCCCGCGGTCGCGGAGAGGATCCGCGCGTATGAGCCGGGAAACGTTTACGCTACGCGGGACACCCATGAGGAACATTATATGGATACCCAGGAGGGCAGGAATCTTCCCGTGGCCCACTGCATCAGGGGAAGCGAAGGCTGGCAGATCCGCCCGGAGATCGCGGAGGCGCTGGGAGACGCGCCTGTCTTTGACAAGCCGACCTTCGGAAGCACGGCGCTTGCCGATGCGATCCTTGAAAGATCGAAGAAGGAAGAGATCGGGATCGAGATCTGCGGACTGTGCACGGATATCTGCGTGGTATCCAACGCGCTCCTGCTGAAGGCATATATGCCCGAGGTCCCCATCACCGTCGATGCCCGCCTGTGCGCAGGCGTCACACCTGAAAGCCATGAGAAGGCGCTCGCGACCATGCAGATGTGCCAGGTGAAGGTGACAGGCACAGACTGACCGGCACCAGGGAGGGACGGGAAGGATGGATACGTTTATCATCGGTATCGCCGGCGGCTCCGGCTCCGGCAAATCTACGTTCACGAACAGGCTGAAGGATGAATTCGGCGATGATATCGCCGTCATCTACCATGATAATTATTACAGAAGACAGGACGACCTTCCCTTTGAGGAGAGGAAGAAGGTCAATTATGACCATCCGGATTCCCTCGAGACGGATCTGCTGGTGGAGCATCTTGCCTCGCTCCGCAGGGGTGAGGCGGTAGACTGCCCTGTCTATGATTACAGCATGCATAACCGGTCGGACCGCTTCGTGCGGATCGAGCCGAGGCCCATCATCATCGCGGAGGGCATCCTCCTGCTGTCGGAACCGAGGATCCGGGATCTTATGGATATCAAGATCTTTGTCGAGGCGGACGCCGATGAGCGCATCATCCGCAGGATCCTCCGCGACGTAAAGGAGAGGGGCCGCGATCTGGACAACATCGTCGACCAGTATCTGACCACGGTCAAACCGATGCATTACCTGTATGTGGAGCCCACAAAGATCAAGGCGGATATCATTATCAACAGCGGTATGAACGATGTGGCTTTTGACGTCATCAGGGCCAAGATCAACAATATCCTGCATCCGCAGTCCTTCGGGAACGGAGAGATGAGATGAGCGGCAGCCCGAATGTCCCCGAAATAAACGGCATTGCAGCGCCGCTCATGCAGTGGTTTGACAAAAACGCGCGGGATCTTCCGTGGCGCCGCGATCCGTCCCCATACAATGTGTGGGTCTCGGAGATCATGCTGCAGCAGACGCGGGTGGATGCGGTCATCCCTTATTTTGAGCGGTTTATCGCGGCACTGCCCGGCGTAGAGGCGCTGGCCGAATGCCCGGAGGATCTTCTTATGAAGCTCTGGGAGGGGCTCGGCTATTATTCCAGAGTCCGGAACATGCAGAAGGCCGCCCGCATCGTAAAGGAACGCTTCGGCGGAGAACTTCCCGCAGGCAAAGAGGAGCTCCTCGCCCTTCCGGGGATCGGCGAATACACCGCCGGTGCTGTATCCTCCATCGCCTACGGGCGCAGGGAAGCGGCCGTCGACGGAAATGTTCTTCGCGTGATGAGCCGCCTGCAGGCGGACCGTGAGGATATTTCTTCCCAGTCCGTAAAAAGCAGGGTGAGAGAGCAGCTTCTTGCGATCATTCCGGAGGATGCCCCGGGAACATTTAATCAGGCAATGATGGAGCTCGGCGCTCTGATCTGCCTTCCGAACGGACGCCCCGCCTGCGGGCTGCGGGATCTGCCCGCTGGCGCACTGCTGCAGGGCAAGGCAGGAGGGATGCGAGGAAGAGCTCCCCGTAAAGAAACCGAAGGCCGGGCGAAAGAAGGAGGAGAGGACCATTCTCCTGCTGGTTTCCGGGGACGGAAAGATCGCCCTCAGGAAGAGACCGCCAAAGGGACTGCTCGCCGGGCTGTACGAATTCCCGGGACTGGAGGGACATCCCGGACCGCAGCAGATCAGACGGCGCCTCCTCGGCGAGGGA
Source organism: uncultured Lachnospiraceae bacterium (assembly GCA_905235435.1). Lineage (GTDB taxonomy): Bacteria > Bacillota > Clostridia > Lachnospirales > Lachnospiraceae > CAMOKZ01. The sequence continues at coordinate 38,051 of CAJOLD010000009.1, read as the reverse complement.
CTGGATCCCGAAAGCTTTGAGCGCCTTGCGGATTCCTCGCATATTTTTACACATATAGAGTGGCAGATGCACGGCTGGCTGGTCAGGCTCCGCAACGATTCCGGAAAGGAGTCCCTCCCGGACGGACTCGTGTTTGAAACACCGCGGAGGGCGCTTGACCAGTATTCGCTGCCTTCTGCCTTTGCGGCATATAAAACGGCACTTCAAGTGCTGACAAAAACGGAGAGATCATCATGAAGATACTGACAGTCGCGATTCCCTGCTACAATTCGGAAGCCTATATGGATAAATGTATCCGGTCGCTGCTTCCGGCAGGGGATGATATAGAGATCCTGATCATCGACGACGGTTCCACGAAGGACCGGACGCCGGAGATCGCGGATTCATACGAAAAGAAATACCCCGGGATCATCCGCGCCATCCACCAGGAGAACGGCGGACACGGGGAGGCGGTCAATACCGGGATCAGGAACGCGACGGGTCTGTATTTCAAGGTGATCGACAGCGATGACTGGGCGGACAAACGCTATCTGCTTCCCGTTGTCTCCCGCCTGAAGGAGCTGGAGGAGGCCGGGACGCCGGTGGACATGTTCCTTGTCAATTTCATCTATGACAAGGTCGGCGCAAAGCATAAGAAGGTCATGCATTTCCGCCACGTATTCCCCACGGAGGAGATCTTTGACTGGTCAAAGATGCGCCACATGAGGGAGACGCAGTACATTCTGATGCACAACATCTTTTACCGCAGGAGCGTCCTTTCAGAGAGCGGGCTGAGGCTCCCGGCGCATACCTTCTACGTGGATAACATCTTTGCCTTCCAGCCCTATCCGTATGTAAAGTCGATGTATTACATGGACGTGAATTTCTATCACTACTATATCGGCAGGGAGGATCAGTCCGTCAATGAGCATGTGATGGTGCAGAGGGTCGATCAGCAGATCAAGGTGAACAAGATCATGATCGATATCATGGCGGCGGAGGATTTCACGGGGCTTAACAAACATGTGAAAAAATACATGTATATCTACCTCGGAAAGATCATGCTGGTCACGCAGTCCATGCTCCTGGTCGGAGGAACAGGGGAGGATCTTGAAAAGAAACGGGAGCTGTGGCGCTACCTGAAACAGAAGAGCCTGCCGATGTATCTCCGTCTCAGGCTTCCGCCCGTCGAAATATTCATGAACCTGCCCGGGAAGCTCGGAAGAAAGATCGGGGTCAAGGCCTACAGGATCACGAGCAAACTGATGGGTCTTAACTGAATAAGGTAAAACAAAAAAAGTGGACTGGGCCGCCGGCTCAGTCCACGATCATATTCAGCTTCTGCGGGAGGACTTCGAAGGTGATCTTATTTTCAAACCCGAAGTGCTCACCGTCTGTATGGATGCAGCAGTCCCTGTCGGCCCTGAAAACAGCCCTGCGGCACCGCGTGATATGGATGCCCTTTTTGCCCGCGTGCCTGCCGAAGAATGCGGCCGGGAGCAGGAAGAGGATCTTCCGGCGGCTGATCCCCTCGGCGAGGATCAGATCCAGGTAGTTGTCCACGGGGCTTGCCTTCGGGCAGAACATGAAGCCGCCGCCCTCATATTTTGTATTCATGGCGGCCGCGAACCAGACTTTGTCGTAGGTGACCAGCTCACCTTCATCGGTGACGAGTTTTACCTCGAAGGGGTCGATGGTAAGCAGCAGACGCAGGGCGTGAAAGAGATAGACGAATTTCCCGAGATGGAGGGCGTTCATCGCCTGTTTGCCCGGCGCGTTCTCGACCGCGTAGCAGACAGCGGCATCATAGCCGATGCCGGAGCTCACGGCAAAGTATCGCTTCCGGTCCCCGGAGGAGACGCAGCCGATGTTCACATCCCGGGTCCTGTCCGGGGAGAGGATGATCTCCAGCGCATCCATGGGTCTTGAGGGAAGGTGCATGCCGCGGCCGAAATCGTTGCCTGAACCGGTCGGGATGTAGCCGAAGGTGATGCCTTCAAAGCTTGTGAGGCCGTTGATAAATTCGTTTACGGTGCCGTCGCCGCCAAGCAGCACGGCGGTGCAGGGAGTGCGCGAAGCAAGAGATGCCGCAGCGCGGGCCGCGTCTCCGGGCCCATCCAGCATGATCGCTTCATATTCGACGTTTTTTTCCCTCAGCACCTCTTCGACGCGGTTCCAGATCCGAAGACCTTTTCCCGAGCGGGAAGACGGATTTACGATGAAATAGTACATAGCCTGCAACCTCCCATAAAAGTTTACCAGTTTTTCCGAACCTGTACAATGTTGTCTTTTCTTAACTTTTATGTTAGGATTGTGTGCGTATATGAGAAATCAGGAGAATGCCGGAGGACGTTTGAAAGATGGAAGAGAACACAGGAAAAAATTTTATTGAACAGATCATTGATAAAGATATCGCGGAGGGCAATTGCGAGACCGTATGCACCAGATTCCCGCCGGAACCGAACGGTTATCTGCATATCGGACACGCGAAGTCCATCCTTTTGAATTACGGTCTTGCGCAGGAGTACGGCGGAAAGTTCAATCTCCGCTTTGACGACACCAATCCGACCAAGGAAAAATCCGAGTTCGTCGAATCCATCATCAAGGATGTGGAGTGGCTCGGCGCGGACTATGAGGGCCGCCTCTTTTACGCGTCGAATTATTTCCCGCAGATGTACGAGGCCGCTGTCAGGCTGATCAAAAAGGGAAAAGCCTATGTCTGCGACCTGACGGCGGAGGAGATCCGCGCCTACAGGGGAACGCTCACCGAGCCCGGTAAGGAAAGCCCCTACAGGAACCGCTCCGTGGAGGAGAACCTCGCTCTCTTTGAAGAGATGAAGCAGGGAATCTACCCCGACGGATCGAAGGTCCTGCGCGCGAAGATCGATATGGCTTCCCCGAATATGAACATGCGCGATCCCGTCATCTACAGAGTCGCGCACCTTTCGCACCAGAATACGGGCGATCAGTGGTGCATCTATCCGATGTATGATTTCGCTCATCCGATCGAGGACGCCATCGAGGGCGTGACCCATTCGATCTGCACCCTGGAGTTCGAGGACCACAGGCCCCTTTACGACTGGGTCGTGCGCGAGCTGGAATATCCGCATCCGCCCAAGCAGATCGAATTCGCGAAGATGTATCTGACGAATGTCGTTACGGGCAAGCGGTATATCAAAAAGCTGGTCGAAGAGGGCATCGTGGACGGCTGGGACGATCCGCGCCTGGTCTCCATCGCCGCGCTCAGACGCCGCGGCTTCACGCCGGAATCCATCCGCATGTTCGTGGATCTGTGCGGCGTCAGCAAGGCGCAGAGCTCCGCTGACTACGCGATGCTGGAGTACTGCATCCGCGAGGACCTGAAGATGAAGAGGCCGCGTATGATGGCCGTGCTGGATCCGCTTCCCCTTGTCATCGACAATTATCCCGAGGATCAGATGGAAGAGCTCGAGATCGAGAACAACCTCGAGAATCCGGAGCTCGGCACCAGGAAGGTGCCCTTCGGCAGGGAGCTTTTCATCAACCGGGACGACTTTATGGAGGAGCCGCCCAAAAAGTACTTCCGCCTGTTCCCGGGCAATGAGGTACGCCTGATGGGCGCCTACTTCGTGACCTGCACCGGCTTTGAGAAGGACGAGGAAGGCAATATCACAAAAGTGCACTGCACCTACGATCCCGAGACAAAGAGCGGCTCCGGTTTTACCGGGCGCAAGGTCAAGGGGACCATCCACTGGGTCGCGGCAAAGACCGCGGGCCGCGCGACGGTGCGTCTGTACGAGAACATCGTGGATGAGGAGAAGGGCGTCTATAACGAGGACGGCTCCCTGAACCTCAATCCGAACTCCCTGACCGTCCTTGAGGACTGCATCGTGGAGCCGGCGCTGCTTGAGGCGAAGGCGTATGACAGCTTCCAGTTCGTGAGGACCGGTTTCTTCTGCGCGGACGCGAAGGATTCAAAGCCCGGCGCGCCGGTGTTCAACCGCATCGTTTCCCTTAAGAGCTCCTTCAAGCTTCCGAAGGACTGACGGAGGACCGGATGGGACCGTTTTATCAGAGCATTACAGATTTTATCTTTGTGGAAAATGAGCCTGCGAAAGCTGAGCTCATTTTTCTTCCCGGCGGACCGGAGGACGGTCCCGCTCTGCGGGCCGCGGCGCTTTTCGGCGAAGGCTATGCGCCACGGATCGCCATATCCGGCCGCTGCAGCATCCTGAACGGGGAAGTTGCCGGCCCGGCCAGGGCAGCCGGCTTTGATACAGAGTGCGCTTATCTGGCGGATCTTCTTGCCCGAAGCGGCGTGCCGGCGGAGGCGCTTCTTTTGGAGGAGAGGGCGCAGTACACCTATCAGAATGCCATGTTTACCAGGGAGCTGCTGGAAGAGAAGGGGATGATCCCCGCCCGCGCCATCCTCTGCTGCCAGGCTTTCCACGCGAGGCGGGCCCTGCTGTATTACAGGGAACAGTTTCCGGAGACGGAGATCCTCGTCTGCCCTGCAGTGACAAAGGGCATCTCCAGGGAGAGCTGGACGGCTTCTCCGGAAGGGATCGATACCGTGCTCGGCGAAGTGGAAAGATGCGGGAGCCAGTTCCATGAGATCATGCGGGAGCATATGACCCGGGAATAAAAGAAGGGGGAAGACGATGGAGTACGATGAGATGACGGTTCAGACATTTCTTGCAAAGCAGGATCAGCTGTTTGATGAGCCGGTGGCGGATAATGAGGAGGAGGCCGCGTGGTTCCTTGAGGACTGCATGGCACAGGTGTTTTCATCCTTCGCGGAGCTGCGCAAATATTTCAAACAGAATTATGACCCGGGAATGTCGGATCAGGAGATCAGGGAATCGGCGGAAGTCTTTCCGCTTCCGGACGGCAGATTCCTGCTGGTAGAGGGCTGATATTCTCAGAGTTTGACGCAGCGCTTGAGAATGCCCAGGATCAGAAGGTGGACAGGATAGAACGCATAGAAGAAATACTTCAGCCGAAGTCCCCTCTTCCCGTTGTAGAAGTAGAGGGGAATGAAGGAGAGCGGCGCCCATCTCTCCCAGGAGATGACAGCGGCTCCGCCGATGCACTGATACAGCTTTGAATGGCGGAGAATATAAAGGATCTCGATGAGGAACACCCCGCGCATCCCGTAGTCGGTATTCATCAGCGTGGCGATCTGCATCGCCGCGACCATGACAAGCAGCTGTATGGTCTCCGTCCCCTCACAGGCGGCAAAGCCCCAGATGGCAAGAAGGCCGAAGAGGAGCGTGAAGTACACATTCTGCTTGGAGGGATAGAACCAGTTCCTTTTGAGGGCAAAATCAAACGGGATCTCCGAGATCAGCGCGAAAATGAAAAGACGCTCCGCGTACTTCGCGGCGCTGCGGGTGTGGAGAAAGCCCTCCACGATAAAGAAGCAGTAGATGGGGAAGGCGAGGCGTCCGAAAGCGCGCATCATGCTGTACAGGCGGACCAGGGTATTGTAGAGCCTCGCGTCAGCCCTGACCGCGGGGGAAGAGCAGAGCGTATAGATGACGGTCGCGCCGGTATGGTCTACCAGCATTGAAAAGACTGCAAACAGCTTAAGCGTGCTTGCCGAGATTCCGAAGCTCCGTTCCTTTCGGCTCATTTCATTCCCTCCGGTGAGCTGTGATCATTGGTTCATTTTGTATTATATCACTTCTTTGATTAGTTATCCCAGAACTTTCAGCAGGATCTCATTGCTGCGCGCGATAAAGCCGGTCATCTCCTCGGGAGAGAGAGGCTTGTGGGCCAGCAGCGCGAGATCGTAGAGCTGTCTGCAGACGACCGGGGTCATCTCGGATTCGTCGTTCTCAAGGAGAACTTTTACGAGCGGGCTGTTCGCGTTGAGGACCAGCGTGCCCGTGCCGCCCATGCCGTAGAGGTCCATCTCAGACATCCCGTACATTTTGAGCATATCCTGCATCCTGCGGTTCTCTTCAGAGAGGACCATCATGGAGGCGACTGATTCATCCTTCAGCCTTTTGACGGAAACGGTCAGTTCTTCCATCCCGAGGGCGTCTTTAAACAGCGCGGTCAGCTTTTCCTCGGACTCCTTCAGATCCTCGCCCGCGTCTTCGCTCAGCGATTCGCTGATGTCCGCGTCGATGCGCCGGAACTTCAGGTCGTCCCTCTTTTGCTCCATATGGGTGATGAAGGGCTGGTCGATGTTGTGGCGGAGGATGACGGCGTTCATTCCCTGCTCACGGAACATGCGGATGTACTGGCTCTGCTGCTGCTCATCCGTAACGTAGTAGATGACCGTCTTTTCAGGTTCTTCTTCCGTTTCCCCTGCTTCCGCTGCCTCTGCTTCCTTTTTCTCTTCTTCCTTTTTCTCTTCTTCCTTCTTCGGGGCGAGCTCTTCGAGCGTCTTGTACTGGCCGTCAAGGTCCTTGAAGAGGACGTAATCAAACATTCTTTCGCTGAACTTGTCGTCCTTCAGGCAGCCGTATTCGATGAAGGGGCTGATATCATCCCAGTATTTCTCGTAATTTTCGCGGTCTGTCTTACACATGCCGGAGAGCTTGTCGGCGACCTTCTTGGAGATGTAATCGGACATCTTCTTTACGAAGCCGTCGTTCTGCAGCGCGCTTCTGGAGACGTTCAGCGGGAAGTCCGGGCAGTCGATGACGCCCTTGAGGAGCATCAGGTACTCGGGGATGACTTCCTTAATGTTGTCCGCGATGAAGACCTGGTTGTTGTACAGCTTGATGGTCCCCTCGATGGAATCATATTCCGTGTTGATGCGCGGGAAGTAGAGGATGCCCTTCATGCGGAACGGATAGTCCATATTCAGGTGGATCCAGAAGAGCGGCTCCTTGTAGTCCATAAAGACCTTGCGGTAGAAGCCGCGGTATTCCTCCTCGGTGCAGTCATTCGGATGCTTGTTCCAGAGCGGCTGCGTGTCGCTGATGGAGACTTCGCGCTTGTTGATTTTGACGCGGTCCCTGGCGGGGGAGATCTCCACGGTCTCTTTTGTGCCGTCTTCGTTTTCCCGCTCTTCGGTCTTCGCCTCCTCATGGATGCGCTCTGCGACGACATCGTCATCGCGCAGATCTTCCGCGTCGATCGTCTCATATTCCTGCGGAGCGCGCGCCTTGGAGAGGTAGATCTCCACCGGCATGAAGGAGCAGTATTTCTCCAGTACTTCGCGCACACGGTATTCATTCGCGAACTCCAGGCAGTTTTCGGAAAGGTGCAGGATGATCTCGGTACCGATCCCGGTGCGGTCGGAGTCGTCCATCGTGTACTCGGAGGAGCCGTCGCAGGTCCAGTGTACCGCTTTGGCGCCTTCCTGCCAGGAGAGGGTGTTGATCTCGACCTCGTCGGCGACCATAAAGACAGAGTAGAAGCCGAGTCCGAAATGGCCGATGATCTCATCGCCGGTCGCTTTGTCCTTGTATTTCTCAAGGAAAGCCTCGGCGCCCGAGAAGGCGACCTGGGTAATGTATTCCTCGACCTCCCCGGCGGTCATGCCGATGCCGTTATCAGTGAAGGTGAGCGTCTTGTTCTCGGGATCCACGACCACGTCGATGCGGTCCTTGTGACCCTCGGGGAAGGTGTATTCGCCGATAACATCCAGCTTGTGGAGTTTGGTGATGGCGTCGCAGCCGTTTGATACGATCTCACGGACAAAGATGTCATGATCTGAATACAGCCACTTTTTGATGACTGCAAAAATGTTGTCGTTGTTGATTGAAAGGTTTCCGGTCTTCTTCATTTTGATTTCATCCCTCCGGTTCAAAAATAGTGAGTGCTGACAAATTTGATCTCAGATCTTTTCGTATGTGATCTGAAGCTTCGAAAGAAATTTGCCGGTCAGGTCGCCCCAGACCTGATCCAGGGTACGGTCAGGCGTAAATACGCGCAGAGAGGTGCCGGCTGTCAGTGTGATCTTTTCTCTGTCATAGAGGATGTTCAGATAGAGTCCCGTGACATCCTGCGGGCTTAAAGGCAGGCCTGCCTGCGCGAGCACTTTCTGTGTGTTCTCATCCGAGAGGCGGAGGACCGCTTTGATCTGGAGCGGCGGTGTCTTTCCGCGGATGAGGGAATAGATGGCGGGCCTTACCATGCGCCAGGTGAGAGAGGAGGATTCGGGCTTTTCGCCTGCCTCCTGATCTTCGGCGGAGGCTCCGGCAAATTCCGGGTGCCAGGACCCGTCTACCGTAAAGGTCGTAAACGTCGTCACCTGCACGCTGCAGACGATAAATGAATCAAAAGAAGTGCCGGCAAGGAGCGCCGACATGAATTCCTTCTGCGCATCGATCAAAAATGCCTGCACCGCTTCCTCCTTTCGGGCTGACCGCTTTTCATCTGAATTATAGTAAACGCAAATCGGCGCTTTTGCAAGGAATAAAAAGATTGAATTTTTCCATCAGTTGTGTATAATAGAAAAAGCTGATGAATAAGGGGCCCTAAGGCCCTGTGAAGGAGAGAATTGTTATGAGCCAGGAAAAAGTAGATGCCTATAAGGAACAGAAACGCAACCGCGAGAAGATCATGAAGCGCCAGAAGAGGGAAAAGCTCCTGGTCAACATCGGTCTTGCCGTGTTCGGCGTGATCATCTTCGGATGGGCGGGCGTATCCGCTTACTACAGTATCAAAGGTTCCAAGGGAGCCGAAGAGCAGGCGGGAGCGACCTATACCGTCGATTACGCGGCCGTGGATGATTATATGAGCGGCCTTTCCGAATAAGAATAAAGGAAGAGTAAAGCAAAGACCTCCGCTGTGTGACGGCGGAGGCCTTTTTTTATTATTTTTTAGTATCCGCCGCTCCGTTTATGTGTAAAATTTACTAAAAAGAGTGGCGCGCACGTGCCCTTTATGGTATTATAGACATGAAATGCGGGGCCGGGAGGAAAAGGCGCTTCCCACAGCGCCGGGGCCGGCCGCCGCCCATTAACAAACACTATATTATCATAACAGGAGGAACTGAACATGAAGCATGCTACACTCATCAAGATGGCAGCCCTTTCCGCTGTTGCAGTTGCAGCTATGGCAATGACCGCGTTCGCTGATCCCTACAATGTCTGCTACATCGTAAACGGCAATCTCGGCGACAAGTCATTCTTCGATTCCGCAGAGTCCGGCCTTGAGCAGCTGGAAAATGACGGACGCATCAGCCTCAACACGATCGAGCTTGGCGGCACCGCGCAGGATCAGCCGAAATGGCTGGAGACCCTCTACGAAGTTTCCGACAGTATGGAATATGACCTGATCGTCTGCGGCACCTATCAGATGCCCGACTACCTGAAGGAAGTCGCGGAGCAGTATCCGGATCAGAAATACCTGATCTTCGATGACGACACCTATGCCGGCGAGGACGCCAACGTTGTCAACATCGTTTACAAGCAGAACGACCTCGGCTACATCGTAGGCACCTTCGCTGCCTGCATGACGCAGGACACGAACGTTGAGCGCATCAACGAGGACAAGGTCATCGGTTTTGTCGGCGGCTATGACAGCCCCGTCATCAACGACTTCATGGACGGCTACATCTCCGGCGCGCAGGCCGTAGATCCCGACACCAAGGTCGACGTCCGTTATACCTCCGACTATGTTGATACCGCAAAGGCGAAAGAGTACGGCATCTCCATGGTCAACGACTCCAAGTGCGATATCATCTGGGGCGTGGCAGGCAATGCCGGCAACGGCGCCGCGGAAGCAGTCCTCGAGACCGATGGCGGCTGGTTCATCGGCGTTGACTCCGACCAGGAGCTGACCCTCTCCGAAGACCTTGCGGCGATCTGCCTTACCTCCGGCCTGAAGAACGTCGGCAACTCCCTCGTATGGTTCTTTGATCAGTGGGATGCCGGTGAGGATCTCTTCGGAACGAAGGTCTCCCTTGGTATCACCGAGGGCGGCGTCGGCATCGTGACCGACAAGAACTTTGACAAATACGCAAGCGACGAGACCAAGGCTGCCGTGCAGGCTGCCATCGACGGCGTAGCTTCCGGCGAGATCGTTGTTCCGTCCGCATTTGATGAAGGCGGCAACGAGGCTGCGCAGGCTCTGCGTGATTCGGTCCGTCCGTAATATACGATCCGGGCAGTGCTTTTGAAGCAGTTTGATCTGATCTGATGAAAGAGGGGGACTTTAACAGTTCCCCTTTTTCTGAGAGAACAACCTTCCGGAAGAAACGGAGATAGAACTATATGGGAGAAGAGTTTGTCATCCAGATGAAAGGCATCACTAAGGTTTATCCCAATGGTACCGTGGCAAACCAGGATGTCAATTTCGATGTAAAAAAGGGTGAGATCCATGCGCTCATGGGAGAGAACGGCGCCGGAAAATCCACCCTCATGAAAATGCTGTTTGGCCTGGAGCAGCCGACGTCCGGCGAGATCCTGGTCAACGGCGAGCCGGTGAACCTTTCTTCGCCTACCGTCGCCATTTCCCATGGGATCGGCATGGTGCACCAGCACTTCATGCTCGTGCCCAGCCTGACGGTCGCGGAGAATATGGTCCTCGGCATGGTACCGAAAAAATCGGGAATGCTGATCGACTACAAGAAGGCAGTCGCACTCACGGAAGAGTATTCAAAGAAATTCAATCTTCCCGTTGAGGCGAACGCCAGGGTCGCGGACATCCCCGTCGGCATGAAACAGAAGGTCGAGATCTTAAAGGCCCTGGTGCGCGGCGCGAAGATCCTCATCCTCGACGAGCCTACGGCCGTCCTTACGACGCAGGAGACCGCCGAGCTTTTCGTCGAGCTTGAGAACCTGAAGAAGCAGGGCTATACGATGATCTTCATTTCGCATAAGCTCAACGAGATCATGGAGATCACGGACCGCATGACGATCCTTCGCGGCGGCCGCTCCATGGGGATCTACAATACAAAGGACGTCACCCCCGAGGAGATCTCCCGCCTGATGGTCGGCCGCGACGTCGTCCTGAAGGTCGAGAAGGAGCCCGCGCAGCCCGGCGAAGAGGTCCTGCGCGTGCGGGATCTCGAGTATATCAACGAGTGGGGCAAAAAGATGCTCGACAAGGTCTCCCTTTCCGTGCGGAAGGGCGAGATCCTCGGCATCGCCGGCGTAGAAGGCAACGGCCAGAAGGAGCTGGTCGATATGCTCTTCGGCTTTAATACGCCCAATGCCGGCTCCGTCAAGGTCTCCGGAGAGGAGATCCTCGGACTCAACCAGAGAGAGATCCGCGAGAGGCATATCTCCCTCGTGCCCGAGGACCGGATGCTCTACGGCATCGCCGCGACGGCCTCCATTGAGGAGAACCTGATCAGCGACCGTACGGCGAATAAAGAGCTGAACAAAGGCATCCTGTTCAACATGAGCGAGATCCACAAGATGAGCGACCAGCTTGTCAAGGACTACACGGTCCTCTGCAAATCCGCCGGCCAGACGATCGGCAGCCTTTCCGGCGGCAATATCCAGAAGGTGGTCGTCGCCAGGGAATTCTCCAACGATCCCGTGCTGATCATCGCCGACCAGCCGACGCGCGGTATCGATGTCGGCGCTACGGAGTTCATCCGTAAGAAACTCGTCGAACTGTCCAGGTCCGGCATCGCGGTCCTTCTGGTGTCCGCGGACCTGAACGAAGTTATGGAGCTGTCAGACAGTCTGATCATCATGTGCGGCGGCAGGATCGCGGCATATTTTGAAGATACAAGAGATCTGTCCGATGAACTGATGGGCAAGTACATGCTTGGCATCGAGCAGCAGACTCCGGAAGAGATCAGGAGGGTGTGCCATGAATAAAAAGAATGATGTCAGCGGCATGAGCCGAAAAAACAGTATAAAGTTTTCGGTCATCAGGGCTCTGGCGGCACTGGCCATCGCCCTTGCGGTCGCTTTCATACTGATTTTTGTCAGCGCGGAAGGCGCGAACTTCTCCGAGAAGATGTCCGCCTCCCTGAAGGCTCTCCGTGAAATGCTGGTCAGCCCGCTGTTCCGCAAGAACGGCACGTTCAGCGTAAAGAGCTTCACGGACGTCCTGGCGCAGATGATCCCGATCATGTTCACGGGTCTTGCGACCTGTATCATGTTCTCCGCGAACCAGTTCAACCTGGGCGCTGAGGGCGGCATCATGCTCGGTGCTTTTGTGACCGCTCTTGTGGCGGTGTACTGGCATATCCCGGGCCCGATGCTCATCGTGGTCGCCATCGTGATGGGCGCGCTCGCAACGGGCCTGATGATGCTGATCCCTGCCGTGCTGAAAGCCAAGCTGGGCGTCTCCGAGATGGTCAACTCCCTGATGCTCAACTACGTGATCATGTACATGATCAACTATCTGATGAACACCTACCTTGCCGATACGAGCAAGGGCGTCACGCAGACGCAGCCGTTCCAGGCAAATGCCATCATGCCGCAGCTGGTCAGCAACGGGTCCCGTCTTTCCTGGGGCTTTGTGATCGCCATCATCATGGTCATCCTCTGCTGGTTCTTTATGTACAGGACCAGATGGGGCTACGGCATCCGCATGACGGGCATTAATCAGCCCTTCGTCATGTATTCGGGCATGAACGTCGCAATGATCATCATCCTCTGCCAGGTCCTCGGCGGTATCCTCGCCGGCATGGGCGGCGGCATTGAGATGCTCGGACGCTACAGTGTCTATAACTGGATCCAGCAGCCGCAGTACGGCTGGACAGGAATCACGGTCGCCATCCTCGCGGGCAACAATCCGATCTACGTCCCGCTTGCAGCCTTCTTCATGGCATACCTGACGAAGGGCTGTACGCTGATGTCCACGAACGCGAACGTTCCGTCCCAGCTGATCAGCATTATCCAGGCTGTCATCTTCCTGTTCTTCGCGGCGCATCAGTTCCTGGCCGGTTACCGCCAGAAGCTGGTCGTTAAGAGCGCACAGGAGGAGCTGGCCCAGAAAGAGGCGGCAGAAAGGAGCGGTGAGAAATAATGAATATCTTTACAGCTGATTTCTTCTTCTCGATCATCCGTATCGCCACCCCGATCCTGTTCGCCACCCTCGCTGCCGTGATCGGCGAGAAGGGCGGTGTCTCCAACATCGGTCTTGAAGGGATCATGATGATGTCGGCGCTGTTCGGCTCGCTCGGTGCCTACTGGACAAAGAGCTGGCTGATCGGGCTGCTGCTCGCGATGGCCGTGGGCCTTCTGGAATCACTGGTCATGGGCTTCTTCGCTTTCAACCTGAAGACGAACATCATCCTTACCGGTACGGCGATCAACATGATCGGCTCCGGCGGCTGCCTGTTCCTCGTAAAGGTCATTACGGGACAGGCCTCCACCACGGCCCTGATCACAAAGTCGCTCCAGATCCCGAGCATCAGCATTCCGCTGATCAGGGATATTCCGTACATCGGAAAGATCATCTCGGGACATTCGGTCCTCACCTACATTGCGTTCCTGCTTGTATGGCTGACGATCGTCCTCCTGTACAAGACCCCGCTCGGACTGAATATCCGGTCGGTGGGCGAGAACCCGAACGCGGCATCCTCTGTCGGTGTCAGCGTACTGAAGATCCAGTACATCACGATCGGCATCGGCGGCATCCTGGCCGGCATGGGCGGCGCATTCATGTCCATGTATTACGCAATGGGATGGTCGCAGGATATGGTCGCCGGCCGCGGCTTTATCGCCCTGGCAGCCCAGTCGATGGGCGGCGGCGAACCGGTCGGCTCCATGCTTGCGGCGCTGATCTTCGGATTTGCGTCCGCGCTGGGCATCAAGATCTCCGCGACGGGCGTCGACTCCAACCTTGTGGCGCCGATTCCCTACATTGTAACGATCATCGCGCTGGTCATCTTTGCACTGAACGAAAAGAGAAAAGAAAAACAGCGCCATTCCTCCGCTGCACTGCAGAAGTAGTAATGGCACGGTAAAAGCAGGAGAAAAGCCCGCGGCCGCAACACGCGGCTGCGGGCTTTTGAAACCGCCAAAGAAGGAGAGATGCGCATATGAACAGGATACCGGTCATACTGGACGGCGACCCGGGGCATGACGACGCGATCGCATGGGTCTTCGCAAAAGCAAGCCCACTGCTTAAGGTCCTTGCCGTTACCTCTGTCGCGGGCAACCAGACGATCGAAAACACGACTTGGAACGCGCGGCGCATCTGTGCCCTGCTGGGAATTGACGCCCCCTTTGCGAGGGGCGCTGTCCGTCCGCTCACCGCGGATCCGGTGACAGCAGGGAACTGGCACGGGGAGAGCGGGCTGGACGGACCGGCAATGCCGCTGCCGGATCAGGAGATCTCACCGCTTTCCGCGCAGGAGCTGATGGCACAGGTCATTGCCGAAAGCAGTGAGCCGGTCGTGATCATTCCCACCGGTCCGCTCACGAACGTCGCGATGCTTCTTATGACGCATCCGGAGGTGAAGGACAAGGTCCGGATGATCAGCCTGATGGGCGGCGGCGTGACCCACGGAAACTGGCACCCGGCCGCCGAGTTTAATATCTTCGAGGATCCGGAAGCGGCAAAGATCGTTTTCGCAAGCGGCATTCCCATCCGTATGTGCGGACTGGACGTGACGGAGAAGGCGCTGATCAGGCCTGAGGATTTCCCGCGCATCCGCGCGGTCGGAAACCAGGTCGCGCAGATCGTCGCGGACTGGCTGGGATTCTTTTATAAGTATCCGATGGCGATCGGCTATGAGGGCGCGCCGGTCCACGATCCCTGCGCCGTCCTTGCGCTCACGAATCCGGAGATCTTCGAGAGTGCTCCCTACTATGTGGATATCGAGACCGGCGGCGAATACGCAAGAGGCGCGACGGTCGCGGACTTTAAGGGAAATTCCGGCCATGAGCCGAACACCCTCGTGATGACCTCGATCGACCGCGAACGTTATATCGACCTGCTGATCGAGGCGCTGCGCGCCTTCGACGGCAGGACCGTGGAGATCACCGGCAGCCCGTCCCCGGAGGCCTCTCCGGAAAAGAGAGACTACAGCGCGAACGCTTTGGGGCCGGGCCCCATCCCGGAGCCGTTCCTTGCGGGCACCGGAGGACCGGTCTGGATCGACACAGATACCGGCGTCGACGACGCAGCGGCACTGATCGCCGCGGCGGCCCTCGAAAAGGAGGGACTTCTTAAGATCGAGGGCATCTCCGCCGTCTTCGGGAACGCGCACATGGAAGACTGTCTGCGCAACGAGAGAAATGTCCTTTCCTTCCTCGGAAGGGAGGATATCCCCGTCTATGCCGGGAGCGCGGCGCCCATGCTGGCGGACTGGCATCCCGCCGGATATGTGCATGGAGCTAACGGACTAAACGGGGCGGATCTTCCGGAGTCAAAAGCGCCCCGGGAAGGGATGAAAGCATACAGGGCGCTCTATGAGGCAGCCAAAGCCCAGCCCGGAAAGCTCACGCTCATCCTCCTCGGGCCGCAGACCAACGCGGCGCTTGCCTTCCGCATGTTCGCGGATCTTCCGGGGCTGCTCGCGCGCATCGTGATCATGGGCGGGGCGGATATCGGAGGAAACCGGACGCCTGCCGCCGAATTCAATATCTGGGCAGACCCGGATGCCGCGCAGGCGGTCTTTAAATCCGGCGTGCCCATCGTCATGTGCGGGCTGGATGTCACGGAAAAGCTCTGGCTTAGCGATGACGAGCTTTCGGCGGCAATGGCGGGAGAGAGCAGAGGAAGCACGCTCCTTCGGACCATCGTTGACCGGCCGGAGGGGACATACCTTCCGTTTTACGGCGGGAAGACGGTCTTTCATGATGTGACGCCCGTGCTGCTGGCCGCGCAGCCTGATTTGTTTTCCGGAGAGGCCTGCGGCGTGGTTGTGGAGACGAGGAGCTCTTTCTGCAACGGGATGACCGTTACGGACAGAGATACGGACGTGAAGTTCGGCCAGAAGAATACCTTTGTCGTACAGGAGGCAGACCGCAAAACCTATGCGGCAAGGTTCGCGGAGCTGATGCATGCCATCTGAGCCGCCTGCGAAGGAAGCAATAAAAAAACCGCCATGCCGGTCCCGGCATGGCGGTCTTTATTTTGAAAGCTTTGGAAATTTATTTCTGCTCGTTCTTATCCAGCGTCTGCAGCATCATCGCGCGGACTGCCAGCGGAAGCCCGAAGAGGGTGATAAAGCCGGAGGCGTCGTGATGATCGTAGAGATCGCCGGTCGTAAACGACGCGAGCGATTCATTGTAGAGGCTGAAGGGAGAGGTCGTTCCGGCCTTGATGATATTCCCCTTGTAGAGGCGCATCCGGACCTCGCCGGTCACGGTCTGCTGCGTGGAATCCACGAACGCGCTGATCGCTTCGCGAAGCGGCGTGAACCATTTGCCTTCGTAGACGACCTGGGCCATCTGGCTTCCGAGCTTCTTCTTTGCCTCCATCGTCTCGCGGTCAAGCGTGAGCTCCTCAAGCTGCTCGTGCGCCGCGGTGAGGATGGTGCCGCCGGGGGTCTCGTAGACGCCGCGGCTCTTCATGCCGACAACGCGGTTCTCGACGATATCAACAATGCCGATGCCGTGGCGGCCGCCGATCGTATTGAGCTCGGTGATGATCTCAGAGACCTTCATGGCCTTGCCGTTTAAAGCGACAGGCACGCCCTTCTCAAAGGTGAGGCTGATCTCCTCGGGCTGATCCGGTGCCTTTTCGGGCGGAACGCTCAGCACGAGCATGCGGTCATAGATGGGCGCCTTGGAGGGATCCTCCAGCTCAAGGCCCTCATGGCTGATGTGCCAGAGGTTGCGGTCACGGCTGTAGCTGTGGCTCTGGTCAAAGGGAAGATCGATCCCGTGCGCGCGGACGTATTCATATTCATCGTCGCGGGACTGCATGGTCCATACATCCGTCATACGCCAGGGGGCGATGACTTTCAGGTCGGGAGCCAGGGCCTTGATGGCAAGCTCAAAGCGGATCTGGTCATTTCCCTTGCCGGTCGCGCCGTGGCAGATGGTCGTCGCGCCTTCCTTGCGGGCGATCTCGACCAGCTTTTTCGCGATGACCGGACGGGCCATGGAAGTGCCGAGCAGGTATTTGTGCTCATAGACAGCGCCTGCCTTTACGCAGGGCATGATGAAGTCGTCACAGAACTCATCGACGACCGATTCAATATAAAGCTTGGAAGCGCCGGATCTCTTCGCGCGCTCGTCAAGCCCTTCCAGCTCGTTGCCCTGACCGCAGTCAACGCAGCAGCAGATCACGTCAAAATCAAAATTTTCTTTGAGCCAGGGGATCATGGCAGTGGTGTCAAGTCCGCCGGAATAAGCAAGAACAACCTTTTCCTTCATAAACAACCTCCCGTCAATGGCGTACTGTGTTTTAATAAGAAGCGGCATCCGGGTGCCGCACAGGCATTACTATACAACAGCTGTCATAAATATGCAATACCAAATTGAAAAAACAAGAAAAATTCAATGCGGTATACACAATATACAGAGATAATGCATAATTATGCGCAAATTTCTCCTTTACAACATTTTTGAATCGGGGTATGATGTTGACAGACTATAAGAATGGAGAAGATGCATATGATACGTGTTGGAATCATCGGTTCGACAGGCTATGCGGGCCAGGAGCTCGTAAGGATCCTGCTGCAGCATCCGCAGGCGCAGATCGTCTGGTACGGATCGCGCAGCTATATTGACGAAAAGTATGCCGATGTCTACAGGAATATGTTCCGCCTTGTGGATGAAAAATGTATGGCGGAGGATATGGACCAGCTGAGCAGTGAGGCGGACGTGATCTTTACCGCGACGCCGCAGGGGCTCTGCGCGTCCCTGGTGAATGTGGACATCTTATCAAAGACGAAGGTCATCGACCTTTCGGCGGACTTCCGCCTGAAGGATGTGAATATCTATGAAAAATGGTACGGAATAGAGCACAAGGCGCCGCAGTTTCTTGGGGAGGCTGTCTACGGACTGTGCGAGATCAACCGCGAAGACATCCGCGGCGCGCGCCTGGTGGCCAATCCGGGCTGCTATACGACCTGCTCCATCCTGACCCTCTATCCGCTGGTAAAGGCCGGGCTCATCGATCCGGATTCCATTATTATTGACGCGAAGTCCGGGACTTCCGGCGCCGGGAGAGGCGCGAAGTTGCCCAACCTTTTCTGCGAGGTCAACGAGAGCATCAAGGCATACAGCGTGGCCGGACACAGACATACGCCGGAGATCGAGGAACAGCTGGGCTATGCGGCCGGCAGGTCCCTTGCCCTGACGTTTACGCCGCATCTTGTCCCGATGAACCGCGGGATCCTCGCGACCTGCTACGCGAAACTGAATAACGGCGCAGACGCCGAAGCGGTCCGCGCTGCCTACGAAGCGTGCTTCGCGGATGAGTACTTTATCCGCCTCCTGCCGGAGGGAAGCCTTCCGGAGACGAGATGGACCGAAGGGAGCAATTTCGTCGACATCGGCTTCAAGATCGATGCAAGGACGAACCGGATCGTTGCGATCGGCGCGATCGACAATCTGGTAAAAGGCGCGGCCGGACAGGCCGTGCAGAATATGAATCTGATGTTCGGTCTTGAGGAGAACGAGGGCCTGAAGCTGGTGCCCCTGTTCCCGTAAGTGAGACAGAAAGGAAAGCGGATCATGAACCTGATCGAGGGGGGCGTGACGGCCCCGAAAGGATTTCTGGCCGCCGCAGGCGCGGCCGGCATTAAATACGAAGGAAGAGACGATCTTGCGCTTCTCGTTTCCAAAGAGCCCTGCGAAAGCGCGGGTACCTTTACGAGCAACGTCGTAAAAGCGGCGCCGGTCCTCTGGGACAGAAGGATCATCCGCGAAGGAAACGGCCCCGTGCGCGCGGTCGTCGTCAACAGCGGCATCGCGAACGCGTGCACCGGCGCGGAGGGGATGGAGATCTGCGAAAAGACCGCGGAGGCGGCCTCGGAAGCGCTCGGCATCTCCCCGGAGGAAGTGCTCACGGCCTCCACGGGCGTGATCGGCATGCAGATCCCCGTGGATAAGATCACCGCCGGGATCAGGGCACTTGCCCCTGCTCTGAAGGATACGCCGGAGGCGGGGACTGCCGCCGCAAAGGCGATCATGACGACCGACACCGTGCGCAAGGAGATCGCGGCAAAGACCGTGATCGGCGGGAAGGAGGTCACGATCGGAGCCATGACCAAGGGCTCCGGGATGATCCATCCCAATATGTGTACGATGCTCTGCTTTATCACGACGGATGCGGCGATCTCGAAGGAGATGCTGCAGAAGGCTCTGTCCGCCGACGTCGAAGAGACCTACAATATGATCTCCGTGGACGGGGATACGTCCACCAACGATACCTGCGTCCTGCTCGCGAACGGCCTGGCTGGAAATCCGGTCATCACGGCCGAAGGGGAAGACTTTGACGCCTTCTGCGAAGCGCTGCGCGCAGTCAACACATATCTCGCGAAAAAGATGGCCGGCGACGGCGAGGGGGCCGAGGCCCTGTTTGAGATGAAGGTGACCGGCGCCTCTGCGAAGGCGCAGGCAAAGACCATCGCCCGGTCCGTCGTTTCTTCCAGCCTGGTAAAGACCGCGATCGCGGGACATGACGCCAACTGGGGAAGGATCCTCTGCGCGATGGGCTATTCCGGAGCGGAATTCGATCCTGAAAAGGTGAGCCTGTGGTTCGAGAGCGCCGCCGGCAGGGTGCAGATCGCGAAAGGCGGGAGGGCCGTCAGTTACAGCGAGGAGGAGGCCACAAAGATCCTCTCCGAAAAGGAAGTGACCGCCACCGCCGATCTCGGGGAAGGAAAGGAGAGCGCCGCGGCCTGGGGCTGCGACCTCACTTATGAATATATAAGGATCAACGCGGACTACAGGTCCTGAAGACAAAGAACGATACCGGAGGGAACATGGACAAAAAAGAGATGGAACTTTATCTGGAGAAGGCCGGCGTACTCATTGAGGCCCTTCCCTATATACAGCGCTTTCAGGGAGCGACGATCGTGGTCAAGTACGGCGGGAGCGCGATGGCGGACCATGAGCTCAAAAAGAGCGTCATCCGCGACGTCGCCCTGCTCAAGCTCGTCGGCTTTCGGCCGATCATCGTGCACGGCGGCGGCAAGGAGATCTCCTCGTGGGTCGGCCGTGTGGGTCTTGAGACGGAATTTGTGAACGGACTGCGCGTCACGGACAAGCAGACCATGCAGGTCGCCGAGATGGTTTTAAACCGCGTCAACAAGGGCCTGGTCTCCATGATGGAGAAGGTCGGCGTGAACGCTGTCGGCATCAGCGGCAAGGACGGGACCGTGCTGCGGGTGCAGAAGAAATACGCGGACGGAAAGGATATCGGCTATGTCGGCGAGGTGACGGAGGTGAATCCGGATCTTCTGAACACCCTTCTGGACAACGACTACATCCCGGTCATCTGTCCGATCGGCTCCGACGACGCCTATCATTCGTACAATATCAACGCGGACGATGCGGCCTGTGCGATCGCGACAGCCATGAAGGCCGCAAAGCTCGTCTTCCTGACGGACATTGCCGGCGTGTGCCGTGACCTGAGTGACCCCTCCACGCTCATCAGTGAGATGACCACCGGGGAAGCGAAGGAGCTGCTCGCCTCCGGCATGATCGGCGGCGGCATGCTGCCGAAGCTGACGAACTGCATCGACGCGATCGAGGCGGGCGTCTCCAGAGTCCATATCCTGGACGGGCGTCTCGAACATTCACTGCTCCTTGAATTCTTTACGGATAAAGGTATCGGCACCGCGATCATCGGCGAGGGGGAGGAAAAATACTATGTCAATCAGTGAAAAGATCATGGCGGACGCGGAAGAGAATCTTCTGCACGCATATAACCGCTTTCCCGTTGTCTTTGAGAGCGGGGAGGGCGTTACGCTCAGGGACGCTGACGGCAGGACCTATCTGGATTTCGGCGCTGGCATCGCGGTAAACGCCCTCGGCTATGCGCACCCCGCGTATACGCAGGCGCTGAAGGAGCAGGCAGGAAAGCTGCTCCACATCTCGAATCTGTATTATACAAAGCCTCTTGCGGAGGCGGCCGCCGCGATCACCGAAAAGAGCGGGCTTTCCCGTGTGTTCTTTACGAACAGCGGCGCGGAGGCGATCGAGGGCGCCATCAAGGCGGCAAAGAAGTACGCTTACCGCCGGGACGGCCGCAGCGGACATGAGATCATCGCGATGGAACATTCCTTCCACGGCCGTACGGTCGGCGCTGTCTCCGTGACCGGAAACGCGCACTACAGGGAACCCTTTGAGCCGCTGATGGGCGGCGTGCGTTTCGCGAAGTTCAATGACCTTGCGAGCGTCGAGGCGCAGGTGACGGACAATACCTGCGCGATCATCCTCGAGACCGTGCAGGGCGAGGGCGGGATCTATCCCGCGGATCCGGAATTCCTGAGCGGCGTGCGCAGACTCTGCGATGAGAAGGACATCCTGCTGATCCTGGATGAGATCCAGTGCGGCATGGGCCGCACCGGCGACTGGTTCGCCTGGCAGGGATACGGCGTAAAGCCCGATATCATGACCTGCGCGAAAGCACTGGGATGCGGCGTGCCTGTCGGCGCCTTCGTGCTGGGCGAAAAAGCGGGGGAAAATTCCATAGAGCCCGGAGACCACGGCAGCACCTACGGGGGAAATCCCTTTGCCTGCGCGGCCGTATCCGCGGTCTTTCAGATATTTGAAGAAGAAGACATTATCGGACATGTGAGAGAGCTTACACCGTACCTGGAGGAAAAACTGGACGCTCTGTGTGAGAAGGAGGATCTGCTCACCGGGCGCCGCGGCAGAGGCTTCATGCAGGGCCTTGTCGTCAGGGAGGACGTCCCCGCCGGAAAGATCGCTTCGGCGGCTCTTGAAGAAGGACTGGTCGTTCTTACTGCCGGCGGCAATGTGATCCGCCTGGTGCCGCCGCTTGTCATCACGAAGGATGATATCGATACGATGTGCCGGATCCTCGGAAAGGTGATTGAGGAGGTGCGATAATGAACAGATTTGTGATGGCCCTTGATCAGGGGACTACGAGCTCACGCTGCATTATCTTCGGAAGAGACGGAAGCATCCGCAGCGTGGCACAGAGAGAATTCGGGCAGATCTTTCCGAAACCCGGCTGGGTCGAGCACGACGCGATGGAGATCTGGGCCACCCAGATCAGCGTCGCGGCGGAGGCAATGGGAAAGATCGGAGCCGCTCCGGAAGACATCGCCGCCATCGGCATCACAAATCAGCGCGAGACGACGATCGTCTGGGATAAAAAGACCGGCGTCCCGATCGCGAACGCGATCGTCTGGCAGTGCCGAAGGACTTCCGCCGAGGTGGACAGACTGATCGACGAAGGATACGGGGATATGATCCGCGAGCATACGGGCCTTGTGCCGGATGCTTATTTCTCCGCGACCAAACTGAAATGGATCCTTGACAATGTGGACGGAGCGAGAGAGCGGGCCAAAAGAGGCGAGCTCCTCTTCGGCACCGTGGACACCTGGCTCATCTGGAATCTGACGGGAGGGAAGGTCCATGTGACGGACTATACGAACGCTTCCCGCACCATGATGTTCGATATTCACCGCCTGTGCTGGGACGAGGAGATCCTCTCCATCCTGGATATCCCCGCCTGCATGCTCCCCGAGGTAAAGCCCTCCGGATGCATCTACGGCAGGACGAGCGGCTGTCAGATCGGCGAAGGGATCCCCATCGCCGGCGCCGCGGGAGACCAGCAGGCCGCCCTGTTCGGGCAGTGCTGCTTTGAGGCGGGCGACGCAAAGAATACCTACGGCACCGGCTGTTTCCTCCTGATGAATACCGGCGAGGAGGCAGTGCGCTCCGAGAACGGCCTGGTCACGACCATCGCCGCGGGGCTCTCCGGTGAAAAAGTACAGTACGCGCTGGAGGGCAGCGTGTTCGTGGCGGGCGCGTCCATCCAGTGGCTGCGCGATGAGCTGGGGATCATCACCACCGCCGCCGAAAGTGAAGAATACTGCCGGAAGGTCAGCGATACCGCCGGCGTTTATGTCGTGCCGGCCTTTACCGGTCTCGGGGCCCCGTACTGGGATCAGTACGCCCGCGGTGTCATCGTGGGGCTCACCCGCGGGGCGGGAAGAGCGCAGCTTGTCCGCGCGACCGTTGAATCTCTGGCCTACCAGACCGCGGACGTCATCCGCGCGATGGAGGCGGATTCGGGCATCAGCCTGAGCGGACTGAAGGTCGACGGCGGCGCAAGCGCCAACGACTTCCTGATGCAGTTCCAGTCAGATATCCTTGCCTCCGACGTCCGCAGGCCGCAATGCATTGAGACCACCGCGATGGGCGCCGCCTACCTGGCGGGCCTCTCCACAGGCTTCTGGGACAGCAGGGAGACCCTTTCCGGAATCTGGGAGCTTGAGCGGATCTTCTCACCGGAAATGGAAGAGCAGCACCGCCAGAATCTCCTGGCCGGCTGGCAGCGCGCCGTGCAATGCTCCTTCGGCTGGGAAAAGCCCGCCGAAAACTGAGGTTTAAATTTCTTCTTGCGGAAATGTAACAATTTTGTTAAAATATTGTAACGCATAGCGGGGGGACCGCCGGCTTCTGTTTTCGGCTGGAGTTATGCGATGCTTTTATGTTTATTAACCGGAAGGGTGCCGGCGCGGTATTTTTTCCGGCTGTTCTGTTTTTGTTGTCTTCTTTTGGCCGGCCCGCTGATCCTCGGCGGCTGTTCGGCCGGAAAGGAGTCTTTGGGAGGAGAGACCCTCATTCTGTTTGAAACTGCTGACGGGGAAGAGCCTTCAGGAAGCCCTCCTGACGGGAACGTGCCTTCTGAAAGCAATGCCAAATGGCAGGCGGCACCGGAAGTCATGACGGAGGCTCCGGTCACAGTCTTTGTATGCGGCGCGGTGCGCGAGCCGGGTGTTTTTCCGCTTCCCGCGGGCGCAAGGCTTGCGGACGCGGTGGAAGCTGCCGGCGGGTTTGCCGCTTCGGCCGACCGCGAGTGGCTCAATCTGGCGCGCGTCCTTGAAGACGGCGAGCAGATCCGCGTGCCGGCAAAGGAGGAGACCCTGGCGCTAAGCTGGGGCGACGCGCCGTCCGGACCCTCTGAGGGATCCGGGGAGGAGAGCGGAAAGCACGGCATGAAGGACGGCAAGGTGGATCTTAATACCGCCGGCGCGGACCTTCTGATGACGCTTCCCGGGATCGGAGAGGCGAAGGCCGCCGCGATCATCGCCTACCGCGAGGAGCACGGCGCTTTTACGCAGCCGGAGGAGATCATGCAGATCAGCGGCATCAAACAGGCCGTGTACGATAAGATTAAAGATAAGATCACTGTTTAAGAGGAGTAAAGCATGGGTAAGAAGGTACTTGTTGTCGATGACGAAAAACTGATCGTAAAGGGTATACGTTTCAGCCTTGAGCAGGATGACATGGAGGTCGACTGCGCTTACGACGGCGAGGAAGCCGTCAATATGGCCAGGGAGAACTCCTATGATATTATCCTTCTGGACCTGATGCTCCCGAAACTCGACGGTCTGGAGGTCTGCCAGCAGATCCGTGAGTTTTCCGATGTTCCGATCATCATGCTGACCGCGAAGGGGGAGGATATGGATAAGATCCTCGGCCTGGAGTACGGCGCTGATGACTATATTACCAAACCGTTTAATATCCTGGAGGTAAAGGCGAGGCTCAAGGCCATCATGAGAAGGACCTCGCAGCGCTCCGTACCGGAGCCCGCGGGAAAGATCGTTGAGGTCGGAGACCTTGTCCTCGACTGCGAGGGCCGCAGAGTGACCATCGCGGGCCGCGAGATCAACCTGACCGCGAAAGAGTTCGATCTTCTCGAGCTCCTGGTCTTTAACCCGAACAAGGTCTACAGCAGGGAGACGCTGCTCAGCACGGTCTGGGGCTATGATTATCCCGGAGACGTGCGGACCGTGGACGTTCATATCAGGCGCCTTCGTGAAAAGATCGAAGCCAACCCGAGCGAACCGAAATATGTTCACACAAAGTGGGGCGTCGGTTATTACTTCCAGCACTGATCACTTGTAAAACAGGTCTGTTAAAGTGCCGTCCCGGGCGTAAGTTTTACCCGGGCGGCATCTTTGTTTAAGAGGGGGATGCCTTATCAGCGGACTTCGTCAAAAAATATCCCGCAGCGCCAAAAGCCTGCAGTTTCGGCTTTTGATCATCCTTGTGGTGGTAGGCATCGTGCCGATCACCTTATTTAAGTACGGAATCCTCAACAACTATGAGACGCAGGCGATCGTGCGCCGCGTGGAAGAGATCCGCAGCCAGTGCCGTGTGATCACGGAGCAGCTGATCGAGAGCGATTACATGTCCGGCAGCAGACCGGAGGTCGTCGAAACGCTCATCTCGCAGCTGGGCAGCATCTACAGCGGCCGCGTGGTCATTCTCAACGAGAACCTGAAGATCATTAAAGATTCCTACAGCCTTGATGAAGGAAAGATCATTGTCGCCTCCGAGGTCATCCGCTGTTTCACCGGCGCGGAAGGCGAGGACTACCATTTTGCCGACGATTTCCTTGAGGTGACCGTGCCGGTCGTCGACAACGCGTCCAGGAGCACCGTGGGTGTCATGATCATCAGCGTTCCCACGGAGGACATCCATGATTCCAAAGAGGCGCTGAGCTTTACGGTCTTTATCCTGCAGGTCATTCTGATCTTCATCGTCCTGATCATCTCTTTCTTCGCGTCCCGGATGCTGGTCAAGCCCTTCCGCAAGATCACCGCGGCCTTTGAGGGCATGCAGGGGACCATCCTCGAGGAAGAGATCGAAATGCCGGATTACACCGAGACGGAGCAGCTGGCCGCGGCGTACAACCGCATGCTGAACAGGCTCCGCGTACAGGAGGATTCCAGGCAGGAATTTGTATCCAACGTGTCCCACGAGCTGAAGACGCCGCTCACTTCCATGAAGGTGCTGGCGGATTCCCTGATCGAGCAGGCCAAGGTGGGAGAGGTCCCCAATGAGCTCTATCAGGAATTCATGGTGGACATCGCCGAGGAGATCGACAGGGAGAACAGCATCATCACAGACCTGCTCTCGCTGGTCAAGCTGGACCGCCGCGCGGCGGACCTCCACATTGAGGAGACCAATATCAACCACCTGATCGAGCTCATCCTGAAGCGTCTGCATCCGATCGCTTCGAAACGCGGGATCGAGCTGGTGCTTGAGAGCTTCAAACCCGTGATCGCGGAGGTGGACCAGACCAAGCTGACGCTGGCCCTGTCCAACCTGATCGAGAACGGCATCAAATACAATAAAGACAACGGCTGGGTCCATGTATCCCTGAACGTTGACAATACCTTCTTCTACGTCACCGTGGCGGATTCCGGCATGGGTATCCCGGAGGAGGCGCAGGACCACATTTTCGAGCGTTTCTACCGCGTGGACAAGTCTCATTCCAAGGAGATCGGCGGTACGGGACTGGGCCTTGCGATCACAAGCAGCGCGATCCTCATGCACCACGGCGCGATCCGCGTCTACAGCAAGGAGGGCGAGGGGTCTACCTTTACGGTGCGTATTCCGCTGAAATATGCTCCCAGACAGGATGAAGCGGAGGTGATCGAATGAGAAAATTCTCCCGCAGACGCGCCCTTATCTTTGCCGGCGCCGCTGCCCTGGCCATCGCCGTGCTGCTCACAGCCTGTGCGAAAGAGAGCAGCACCGGGGACGAAAAGGTCTACAAAATATACTATATCAATGAGGGGGAGGATCAGGTCAAGGAGACCGATTTCACACCGGTCTCGGACAGCTTTGACGGGATCCTGACCGAACTGCTCTATGAGCTTAAGACGCCTCCCGCGGGCAAAAAGCTGAAAAGCGCGCTGCCGGAGGGCGTTGAGGTCAACGGGTACCAGATGGGCATCGACGAGCTGACGCTCGATTTTAACGCCGCCTATCTGAGTATGACCAACACCAGGGAGGTCCTTCTTCGCTGCTGCTATGTCCAGACCCTCCTGAAGCTGCCGGATGTTGTCCGCGTCCGCTTTACGGTGGACGGGCAGACGCTTTCCGGCCGGGACGGGGAGGAGATCGGGCCGATGGGCCCAAGCACCTTCGTCCTCGCGGAGAACGGCATCAACTCCTATCAGTATGAAACGCTCGGGCTTTATTTCCCGAACGAGGACGGAAGCCTCGTCTCCAGGGAGATGCGGAATATCTATTATTCCAGCAACCTGGTGACGCAGCAGCTGGTCGTCGAGCAGATCATCCAGGGGCCCGTGAACAGCCGTCTGACGCCGGTGGCTCTGCAGAGCGTAAAGATCAACGACGTATCGATCTCGGATGACACCTGCGTCGTGGACCTCGACGAAACGTTCAACACGGTGCCGCCCGGGTGCAGGGCGGACGCGGAGACCTGCCTGTACGCCTTTGTCAACACGCTCTGCGATACCTGCGACGTCGAAAAGGTCCGCTTTAAGATCAACGGCAGATCGGACGTCCGTTTCCGCGGCGAGATCAGCCTGGATGAAGATTTTGAGCGGAACGCGGAGATCATAGAGCCCTCCGGCTCGGCGGAGATCTTCGGCGGTGTGGTCGTATCGGACGATACGGGCACGGGCGGAGAGCTCTATGAGAGTGAAAAAGAAGAGGATAACGGAGACGCAGAAAAGGGCCAGTCAGACGCCGCCGCGGGGCTCGGGATCGATCCTTCGATCGCGGGCACGGGAGGTGAAAACTGAAGCGGCGTCCGCTTCTGACCGGATGCCTCGCCCTTCTGCTTCTGCAGATCTTTCTTGCGCTGTCGGGGATTCCCGGCAAATCGGAACCTCCGACAGCGTACTTTTTGTCACAGCCCGGCAGCCGGGTGACCCTGCAGGGTACGGTCAGACAGCGGCAAAACACATCTACAGGCGTTCGCCTGCTGATATCCCATTACCGATTCACGGAAATTGAAGCCTTCAGTGAGCATGCGGCTTCTCTGAAAGAAAAAGAGAAAGAACGATATTTTAAGGACAGCGGATCCTGGGAGATCGCGGTCTTTGTTTCCGATTCTTTTAATCCCGCAAAAGACAGCCTGGGCGCCGAAGGCGCGCGCATCGGACAGAGGGTGGAGATCACGGGAATCTGCAGCCTGCCGGATGTGCCGACCTGCCCCGGACAGTTTGACAGCCGCGCTTACTGGCGGGCCAGGAAGGTGCTCCTTGAGGTCTCAAAGCCGGAGAGGATCGCGGACGCGGGCCCGGTCCGGGGCGGCCTGCCGGGAAGGATCACCTCATTCATCGCGGAAAGCCTCTCTGGGGGGATGGAGAATGTCTTTGACGAGAGGGACGCGGGCTTTGTTTCGGCGATGACGCTGGGAGACCGGAGCGGGCTCATCCAGGAGGACAGGCGCCTTCTTCAGGAGGGCGGAATCTTCCATATCCTCTCCATATCGGCGATGCATCTCTCCGTGCTCTGCGCGGGCTTCTACCGGTTCTTAAGAAGGCGCGGGGCGCCGTACCCCATAGCCGCGCTGACAGCGTCCCTCTTTGCGCTTTCCTACTGTCTGATGACCGGCATGGGCATCTCCGCCAGGCGCGCCCTCATCCTTTTCCTGTTTCGCATGGGGGCCGAGACAGCGGGCCGGCGGACCGACAAGATCACGGCCCTCGCCGTGGCCGCAGCCATCATTGTCATGGACTGTCCCTATGTTCTTACGGACTGTTCCTTCCTCCTTTCCTTTGCCTGCGCCGCGTCGATCGAATTTGTCGCGCCCCTCTTTAAAAAGCGGAAAGTCCCTGAGAGCCTTGCCTTTTCCGCCGCGGTCTTTGCCGGAGCACTTCCCCTTATGATGTACTTCTTTTATCAGATCACGCCCTGGAGCATCCTGCTTTGCATGATCGTGCTGCCTGCCATGGAGATCCTGATCCCCTGCGCGCTGCTGGCCGGGATCCTGGGAGTCTTTTCCCCCGCGGCCGCCGTCCTTCCGGGCGCCTTCTGCCGCCTGATGCTTTTTCTCTGCAGGCAGCTCTGCCGGCTCTTTTCTTATCTTCCCGGCGCGGTCCTTGTGACGGGGAAGCCAGCGGCCTTCAAGATCCTGCTTTATTACGCCGTCCTCGCGCTGGTCCTCGCCCTCGCGGCAGGAGGGAAGAAGTGGAAAGCCCCGGCAGCCCTTTACCTTGGCGCGCTGATCCTCCTGTTTTTCAGGAAGGATCCCGGCCTTCGCCTGACCTTTCTGGACGTCGGCCAGGGCGAATCGATCATCGTGGAGGCGCAGGGGGAGGCGTTCCTGATCGATGCCGGAAGCTCGCAGATCACCGGCGTCTGGGCAAACAGGATAGAGCCGGCACTGAAATCGATGGGGATCAGAAGGCTTTCCGCGGTCTTTGTTTCGCACGGGGACAGCGACCACGTAAACGGTCTGAAGGAGTACCTGGAGGGGGCAGGGCGCGGCGCCTTCGGAAGAGACAGATCGGGGATCACGGCCGAGGGGATCATCGTCTCCGCGCGCGCGGCGCAGGATGAAGGCCTCACGGAGCTGGCAACGCTTGCGGCGCAAAAAAAGATCCCCGTCCGGATGATGGACAGGGGCATGCGTCTGCCGGCGGGAGAGGGGTCCTTTACCTGCCTTTGGCCTTCGGCGGACGGGGATTCCCGCGATGTGAACGAGAATTCGCTGGTCCTTCTCGGAAGCTTTCCGGGACTTAGCGTCCTGTTTACGGGAGATCTTGAGAAAGAAGCGGAGGAGAGGCTGGGGGAGGCAGTTTTGGCCGGAGAGCCGGGAATGCCATCCTCCGTAGATATCCTGAAGGTAGGCCATCACGGCTCCGCCTTCGCGACCTCTGAAAAGTTTCTGGAGGCGGTATCGCCGAAGGCGGCCGTCATCTCGTGCGGAAAGAACAACGTGTACGGACACCCTTCCGGGGAGGTGCTCAAAAGACTGCAGGACGCGGGGTGCCGCGTCCTGCGTACAGATCTTGACGGAAGTGTGATCATTCAGATCAGAAAGTGATCTCCTTCGGATAGGCCCATTTGCAGAGCTCTTCCGGAGGAAGGACAGGGGGCTCTCCGCCGCCGGCGGTCAGCGCGTGATGGTACATCTCGCAGAGCTCCTCGATATAGCAGGCTTTCAGGTACGCGCCGTCGATATCCGTGGAATCGACAGCCACCGCGCCGTGCGCCTTCATCAGAACGGCGTCCGCGCTCTTTACGGCCACGGCCGTATGTTCCGCCAGTTCCACGGTGCCCGGCCTTCCGTATTCCGCCACAGGGATCACCTGCGCGGGATTGTTCAGCGCCATCATCTCATAGACGAACGGCGGGACCGGCTTTCCGAGGACCGCAAAGACCGTCGCGTACTTGGAGTGCGTATGCACGATGGCGCGCACATCCGGCCTTTCCCTGTAGATCGCGATATGCATCAGCATCTCGCTGCTGGGCTTTAAGCCCGTGAGGTTCTCGATCACGTGGGCGTTCCGGTCCGAGACGATGATGTCGTCGACCTTCAGCTCTTCGCGGTCAACGCCCGAGGGGGTGATCACAAGATATCCGGTTTCCGGATCCAGAATGGAAAAATTCCCGGACTTGTGTTTGCACAGGCCTTCTCTCTGCGCCGAGCGGCCGATCCTGATCACATTTTCTTTCAGATGTTCAAGCATTTTGGCTTCCCTCCCTCCTGATAGTTCTCATTTTAACATAACGCGGAGAAGAATCCATCCCTATTTAAAATATGACAATTTTCCCAAAATATGATATAAAATTATTAGGCAATGGCGACAAACAAACCGTCTTACAGAAAGGGAATAAAATGGGGGATACAAAGTACGGCGCGCTGGAGGCTAAGCTTCGGGATTTTCTCGCAGTCCATACCAGATGGGATATCTGCGCGCTTCAAAGAGACAGGGACCTTACAGACAGGCTGATCAGCGCTCTTGCAGAATCGTTCCGCGGGAAGGCCGACTATGTGGCGGCGCCGGAATCGATGGGCTACATTGTGGGCAGCCTGATGGCCCGCGAGCTGGGGATCGGTTTTCTCCCCATCCGCAACGCGGAGAGGACCAGGCTGACGGAGGATGACAGGATCCTCGCGTCCTATATCGACCATCACAACCATGTGAAATCCCTGGCGGTGAGAAAGAGCACCTTCCCGGAGCACAAACGGATCCTGCTCGCCGATGACTGGGTGGATACGGCCGCGACCATGCAGGCCTGCACGACCATCATCGAGGAGGCGGACTGTACGCTCGCGGGCATCGCGGCTTTCGGCGCCGGGAGCACGGACATTACACGCAGCATGATCAGCAGCGGCAGGCTTACCTGCATCATCCGGCCGGAGTAAACGGCAGGAAGGGCAGCTGTATCCGAGTAGAAGGAGGTTTATCCTATGACGATCCGCGAGGAGCTCGAAGAACTGGAATATACGCTCCTTAGCCCCGCAGCTTCGCACAGCCGCGAATCGCGGGGCCGCGATGTTTTTACGGAGCAGTGTGACCTTCGGACGGATTACCAGAGAGACAGGGACAGGATCCTGCACAGCAAATCCTTCCGCCGTCTCATCCACAAGACGCAGGTGTTCATCAGTCCGCAGGGCGATCACTACAGGACCAGGCTGACGCATACGCTTGAGGTGGCGCAGCTCTCCAGGACCGTCGCGAAGGCTCTGCGCCTGAACGAAGACCTGACGGACGCGATCGCGCTCGGGCACGATCTGGGCCATACGCCCTTCGGACACGCCGGGGAGCGGGCCCTGAATGATATCTGCCCGCTCGGGTTTGTCCACTCGGAGCAGAGCGTCCGCGTTGTGGAGAAGCTGGAGAAGAAGGGGGAAGGGCTGAACCTTACCTGGGAGGTCCGCGACGGCATCCGCAACCACCGTTCCACGGGACATCCGTCCACGCTGGAGGGCCAGATCGTGCGGATCTGCGACAAGATCGCCTATATCAATCACGATATCGACGACGCGGAGCGCGGCGGGATCCTCACGGAGGAGGATATTCCGCTCGAATTCCGCGAGACGCTGGGCTTTTCCACCAGGGACCGCCTGAACACCCTCATCCACGACATCATCCTGCAGAGCGTGGGAAAGCAGGAGGTATCCCTGTCTCCCGAGATGGAGCGGGTCGTGGGCGATCTGCGGCGCTTTATGTTCGAGAATGTCTATTTCAATTCCACCGCGAAGCAGGAAGAGAAGCGCGCCAGAGGCATGCTGCAGATCCTGTATCAGTACTATATCGACCATATCGAAGATCTCCCCGCGGAGTATCTCTCCTTCATCGAAGAGAGAGGAGACGAGAAGGAGCGGGTGATCTGCGACTATATCTCCGGCATGACCGACCAGTACGCAAGGCAGAAGTTTTCGGAGCTTTTCGTTCCGTGTTCCTGGGAGATCTGAGGTAAAAGCAGTCATGTATTATCCCGACAGTGTGATCGAGGACGTGCGCGCCTCGAATGATATCGTGGACGTGATCTCGGCCTATGTGAAGCTGCAGAAAAAAGGCGGCTCCTACTTCGGCCTGTGTCCCTTCCACAATGAAAAAACGCCGTCGTTCTCCGTCAGCCCCTCAAAGCAGATGTATTACTGCTTCGGCTGCGGGGAGGGAGGCAATGTGCTGACCTTCCTGATGAAGTATGAGAATTATACGTTCCAGGAGGCGCTGCAGGTGCTTGCCGACCGCGCGGGCATCAAGCTCCCCGAGCAGGAGGAGAGCCCGGAGGCGAAGAGAGAGAAGGACCTTCGGCAGTCCATCCTCGAGGTCAACAAAATGGCGGCCTCCTACTATTATTATCTCCTCCGCGGAGAATCCGGAAAGACCGGCATGGACTATCTGAGGGGCAGGGGCCTCTCGGAGGAGACCATGCATCAGTTCGGCCTGGGATATGCGGGAAGAGGGGGCACGAACCTGGTAAAATATCTGCGGTCGAAGGGGATATCGGATTCCCTCATCCGCGAGGCCGGCCTTGCGAACGCCGACGAAAAGCGCGGCATGTATGACAAGTTCTGGAACCGCGTGATCTTTCCGATCATGGACGCGAACAACCGCGTGATCGGCTTCGGCGGCCGCGTGATGGGCGACGGAAAGCCCAAATATCTCAATTCTCCCGAGACGAAGGTCTTTGACAAGAGCCGGAATCTGTACGGGCTGAATTTCGCAAAGAGATCCAAGGAAAAAACCCTGATCGTCTGCGAGGGCTACATGGACGTGATCGCCATGCACGAAGCCGGCTTTACGAACGCCGTCGCCTCCCTGGGGACCGCCCTCACCTCGCGGCATGCCGCGCTCCTTCGGCGGTATACGGAGGATGTGATCCTGAGCTATGACAGCGACGAGGCCGGCGTCAAGGCCGCGCTGCGCGCCATCCCCCTGATGCGGGAGGCCGGGATCCGCGCGAGAGTGCTGAATCTGAAGCCCTGCAAGGACCCCGACGAGTTCATCCGGAAAATGGGCGCGGACGCCTTCCGGGAGAGGCTGGACGCTGCCGAGGGAAGTTTCTCCTTCGAGCTTTCCGTCATGGAAAAGCAATATGTCCTGACGGATCCCGCGCAGCGCACCGAGTTCCTCAGGCAGGTCTCGAAGAAGATCGCGGACTTTGATACGGAGGTCGAACGCGAATCCTACATGCAGGCGGTCTCTGTGCGCTACAACACCAGTATGGACGGTCTTCGCCAGATGGTCACGCGCTATCTGATGACGCCCGGGGACCGGCGGGACGCTGGGCAGAGCGAGGAGAGACCCGTTTCCCCCGCGGGGCGCAAAAAGAACAGGGACGAGGGCCTGCTTTCGGCCCAGCGGATGATCCTGACCTGGATGAGCGAGTTCCCCGGCTTTTATAAAAGCGCCTCCGCGTATATCACCCCGATGGATTTCCCGGATCCCTTCTGCAGGAAGGCGGCCGGCCTGCTCTATGAGCAGTACGAATCGGGGAAGGTGGATCCCGCGGCGATCGTTGACCGCTTTACGGACCCCGAGGAGCAGAGCATGGCTGCCGGCATCTTCCAGGCCGACCTCCCTGCCGGTTCGCGGGAGGAGCTTCGCGGCGCGATGCGCGAGGCCGTGCGGAGAGTCATGGAGGCATCGCTGGCAGCGCAGGAGGAGGACGGGGTCGTCGTCGACCTGGCAAGCCTCCAGCAGCAGATCGAACGCAAACGCCGTCTTGACGACCTTGGGAAGATGCAGATCGACCTCGGGCCCGAGACGGATCAGGGATAAGGAGAACCATCAATTTGAAGCTTTCACAGCGGCTGCTCGCGGCAGCCTCTTTAGTCACGCCGGGCAGCCGGCCGGCGGATATCGGCACCGACCACGGCTACCTGCCCATCTTTCTTGTTCAGAAAGGGCTTGCGCCGTCCGCGCTCGCCGCGGATATCAACACCGGCCCCCTGCTTCGGGCAGAGGAGCATATCCGCCGGGAGGGCCTGGAAGATAAGATCGAGCTTCGCCTGATGGACGGAATTGGCGGGCTTACCCCGGAGGATGAGATCGATACGATCGTCATCGCCGGCATGGGCGGCGCGCTGACGGTCAGGATCCTGGAGGGCGGTGACCCCGCGGTGATCGCAAGGTGCCGGGAACTGGTCCTGGCGCCGCAGTCGGAGATCGGCGATGTGCGGGAATACCTCTCATCCGCCGGCTTTGTGATCACGACGGAGGAATTTGTTTTTGAGGACGGGAAATATTATCCGATGATGCGCGCGCAGCACCTCCCGGAGGGAGAAGAGCCGCGCTATCTTCGCCCTGAGGAGGCAAGATACGGACCCTGCCTGCTGGCCGGGGCGCATCCGGTCCTTCGGAAGTATCTGGAAAGAGAAAAAAAGATTCAGGAGAGCATCCTCGCCGGTCTGCCGGATGAAAAAGAGCTGGGGGACGAAGCGGCTTTAAGGATCGCCCAGAGGCGAAGAGAGGTGCTTTCAACGCTAGGGCTGAACAGGCTCGCCCTGGAGCGCATGGAAGAAGGGAAGGATCAGTCATGCCCGAGACGATCAGAAAAAAACTGTACATAGACGGGAAAGAAACATTTGTAGACCCGGATGCCACCCTGAACCGGATCGCAGCCGCCTGCAGGGAATCTGTCGGGGAAGACATCCTTCTCGCCAGAGAGAACGGGAAGCTTCGCGAGCTCCACAATGTGCCTGCCGACGGCGCTTCGATCAGCTGGCTGACATTTGGTGATCCGGAGGGGTTTGACACGTACTCCAGGAGCGTCTGCCTGATGATGATGCGCGCGGCGCAGATGGCGGCGGAAGGGAAGACTTTTGACATCCATATCCATTATGTCGTCAGCGAAGGCCTTTACTGCACCCTTACAGGGGACGTGGCGTGTGAGGAAGGCTTCCTCATGAAGGTGCTGATGAACATGCGGAGGCTGCATGAGGCGGCCATCCCGATCCGCAAGACCAACATGTCCACGCGGTCGGCCATCCGGCTCTTTAAGGAGCGCGCCATGCAGGATAAGGCTGATCTTTTCCGCTACCGCTTAAGCTCCAGGACGAACGTCTATGAGCTGGACGGATATTACGATTATTTCTACGGATATATGGTCCCCAACACGTCGCTGCTGCATTATTTTGACATCGTCCCGTACGGGGACGGTTTCGTCCTTATGGTGCCGGACCGCAAAACGCCCGGCGAGATCCCTCCGTTCCGGCCGGCGAAGCAGCTGTTCGCCGCGCGGAAATTCTCGGAGGAGTGGGGCGAGAGCATCGGGATCGCAACGGTCAGCGACCTGAACGACATGATCGTGTCGGGAAGGACGAATAATCTGATCCTTACGCAGGAGGCCTTCCATGAAAAGCAGATCGCGGCCATCGCCCAGAAGGTCGCGGAGGATCCCTCAAAGAAATTTGTGATGATCGCGGGGCCTTCCTCATCCGGAAAAACAACGTTCTCACACAGGCTTTCCGCGCAGCTTTCGGTCTACGGAATGCGTCCGCACCCGATCGCCGTCGACGATTACTTTGTAAACCGTGAGGATACGCCTCTCGACGAGAACGGGAATTATAATTTCGAATGCCTGGAAGCGATCGATCTGGATCTCTTTAACAGCGATATGGTCCGCCTGCTCGGCGGTGAGGAGATCGAGCTTCCGACCTTCAATTTCAAGACGGGCAGAAGAGAATACAAAGGCAGCCGGCTTAAGCTTGGGGAGAATGACATCCTCGTCATCGAGGGGATCCACTGCCTCAACGACCGCCTGAGCAGCTCCCTGCCTTCGGAGAGCAAGTTCAAGATCTATATCAGCGCGCTCACGCAGCTGAGCATCGATGAGCACAACCGGATTCCGTCCACGGACGGCCGCCTGATCCGCAGGATCGTCCGCGACGCGCGCACACGCGGCAATGACGCAAAAGCCACGATCGCCATGTGGCCCTCCGTCCGGCGCGGGGAGACCGAGTATATTTTTCCGTACCAGGAGAGCGCGGACGTGATGATCAATTCGGCGCTGATCTACGAGCTGGCCGTGCTCAAGATCTACGCGGAGCCGCTTCTTTTCGGCGTGACGGAGGAGGATCCCGCGTATTCGGAGGCGCGCCGCCTTCTCAAATTCCTGGATTACTTCGTCCCGGTCCCGCCGGAGACGATCCCGAACAATTCTCTGCTGCGCGAGTTTATCGGCGGGAGCTGTTTCAACGTATGAGGATAAAGCGCGGAAAGGAAGATAATGGAAGAAACCAGAAAGCTTCTTGAACAGGATAAAGACAGGGTCCTCGGAAGGCTCTCCTCGGCAGAAAACCAGGAGCAGGCCGCGGCCGTACTCGATGAGGAGATGGGCAGGCTGCTCGTAAAAGCGGAAGAGAGCGCCTCTTCTCCGAAAGGCGCGCGTTCGCTTCGCCGTATGCTGCTTGCCGTGAGGTACGCGCTGCCGATGATCGATACCGCCGGGGAGGTCAGGATCTATGAGCGCAGGGATTTTGGTTCCGGAAAAGAGACCGGACGAAATACGACCCTGCTCGCCGCGGGGGCGATCTGCCTGCTTGCCGGCATCGTGATCCTGCTGCTTACCGCAGGGCCGGTGATGCGTCTGCTTTCGATCCTCGGCGTCGCTCTTGCCGCCGCGGGTTTTGTCCTTGCCGTGCTTTCGGGAAAACCGAAGGGCAGGTCCGGGAAGAAAAAAGATCCGGACAGGCAGATCCGCGTCATGCCGGACGCAAAGGGGCTCTATCACAAATTCTCGATGACGCTCGCCTCCGTCGACGCCATGGCTCTCGAGGAGGAGAACGAGGAAGCCGCCAGGGAAGAGGAGATGGAGGACGATAACGGGCCCCTCGGCGCGGAGGAGCTCCGCTTTTTCGGCGAACTGCTGGAGCTGATCTACGCGGAAGGCGCAGAAGGGACTTCCGGGGAGGCGCTTGCCTCCGTGCGGTACTACCTGCATCTGCGCGGCGTAGACCTTACAGACTACGACGGAACCAATGAGGTCCTTTTTGATATGATGCCTTCTGCCGTGAGCGGAACGCTCCGTCCGGCCCTTGTCAGCGATGGAAAGGTGCTTGCGCGCGGGCTTGCCGCGCCGTGAAGCGGGGCATCCAGCAAAACGTCATTTATTAGCAAGGAGCAGACAGGAATTCATGGAACGATATTTCGGATTTGATCTCGGAGATGCCGAGAGCGCCGTCTCTGTGCTGAAGACCGCACAGACGGAGCCCTCCGTGCTTAAGATCCGGGATTCCAAAAGCGTCATCACAGCCTATGCAAGGCTTGAAGATCAGGAGCTTCTGATCGGAGAGGGAGCCTGCTATCATCCGAAGGCTGTGGAGCGGCGGATCCGCTTCAAGAGCCGTTTTCTTACGGATCCTGAGAGCGAGACAGACATTAAGCGATTTGCGGGCGGTGTGCTCGGAGAGCTTTATCTGGACGGCTCGCTGATCCAGGGGGAGGACTGCTGTTTTTATATCGGCTGCCCCGCGGGCTGGGACAAGGCGGCCAGGGAAAGATACCGCAGCATTTTTGTCCGCCTGGGCTATCCGCCCGTAAAGATCATATCGGAATCGCGGGCTGCCCTTGTGAGCGCCTGTCAGTCCAAATATCTTCAGGTCGGATATGATATCATGTCAAATCCGGTCCTGGTCGTGGATATCGGCTCTTCAACGACCGATTTTGCCTATATCTCAAAGGGACGCGAGGTCGAACTGCAGACCGCGGGCGAGGTGAGCCTCGGCGGCGGCCTTCTGGACGCGATGCTCCTTGAGCTGTGTGTGGAGGAATCCGAAAACAAAGAAGAGATCCGGCGCGTTTTTGCCGAGAGCGATCCCTGGAAGAGCTACTGCGAATTTGCCGCGAGGCGCCTCAAGGAGAAATATTTCTCTGA
>CAJOLD010000008.1 GCA_905235435.1 uncultured Lachnospiraceae bacterium | reverse complement strand
GATGACGTTCATATCCCCGGGATACTCGAGTTCAAGATTCCGGAAAGAATACGACTTGCTCTCTTGGGGCTTTACTCTGCAACCAATGCAGATACCGGGAGGAAAGTTTCCGCAACGACACCGGCATTATGGAGATGACGGAGCGGATCTGCGCTGATATCGATCTGTATCCATATTACCTGTACCGTCAGAAAAACATGGCGGGCAATCTTGAAAATGTAGGCTATGCGGCCGAAGGGAGAGAGGGCCTCTACAACATCCTCATCATGGAGGAGGTCCAGAGCATCCTGGCGCTCGGCGCCGCCGGATCGACGAAAATGGTTTACGACAGCGAACATATCGAAAGAATTGAAAATGTAAAAGACGTCAGATCGTACCTGGACCGCATCGATGAAATG
Source organism: uncultured Lachnospiraceae bacterium (assembly GCA_905235435.1). Lineage (GTDB taxonomy): Bacteria > Bacillota > Clostridia > Lachnospirales > Lachnospiraceae > CAMOKZ01. The sequence continues at coordinate 37,999 of CAJOLD010000008.1, read as the reverse complement.
ATCGAAAGAAAGCGGACCGGGATCGGGAAGTGGAGAGCCAATGGAGAATTTTGAGAAGAGCGGGAGCGGTCCGCAGATCCTGCGTCTCAGTCTCCCGGCTGAGATCAGCCACGGCATGACGGTCAGCAGTCTCTGTGTCCGCGTGGCCCGGAAGATGAAACTTCCGGAGAGCGTCTGCAGAGATCTTGCCATCGCCGGCTTTCTCCATGATGTCGGGAAGCTGCAGCTGCGTCGGCTGCTGGAGGACGAGGCGCAGCCCCTGGTCGTCGAGGAACTGAAGGCGGTGCGGATGCACGCGGATCTGAGCGCGAAGATCCTTCGCGAGAGAGGCTATCCGGAGCACATTGCCGAGTGGGTGCACTGCCATCATGAGAATTTTGACGGCTCGGGCTATCCCCGCAATCTTGCGGGAGAGCAGATCCCGCCGGAGGCGAGGATCATCCGTGTCTGCGACGTGTTCGCCGCCCTTACCGCGCGGCGCCCCTACAGGGAGGCGTTCGAACCGGAGGCGGCAGCCGCTGCGATGATCGAGGAAATAAAATACTATGACATGAAGGTATTTCTGGCTTTTATGCAGGTGATCCACAGCGATGACCTGGAGGAGATCCTGGATACCGAAGAAAGGCGGGACCGCATCGCGGCTCTGCTTGGCGAGGAAACGGAGGAATAGCGCAATGGCAGAATCAATGCAGGGCCTGAAAAGGACGCACCGGTGTGCGGAGGTCACACAAAACGAGATCGGCACCGAAGTAACGCTGATGGGATGGACCCAGAAAAGAAGAAACCTGGGAAGCCTGATCTTTGTCGATCTTCGGGACCGCTCCGGTCTGATGCAGATCGTTTTTGACGAGAACGACATTGGAAAAGAGGGGTTTGAGAAGGCGGGGACCATCCGCAGCGAATATGTCCTTGCCGTTACGGGACGTGTCGAAAAGCGGGGCGGCGCGGTCAACGAGAAGCTCGCGACCGGTCAGATCGAAGTGCGCGCGCTCTCTCTGCGCATCCTTTCCGAGGCGCAGACGCCTCCCTTCCCCATCGAGGAGGACAGCCAGACGAAGGAAGATCTCCGGCTGAAATACCGCTTCCTTGACCTGCGCAGGCCGGATATCCAGCGCAACCTGATGGTAAAGAGCCGCGTTGCGCAGCTTTCCAGGAACTTTATGGCGCAGGAGGGATTCCTCGAGATCGAGACCCCCATGCTCGGAAAGAGCACGCCCGAGGGAGCCAGGGACTACCTCGTCCCCAGCAGGGTATACCCCGGCAGCTTCTTTGCGCTGCCGCAGTCGCCGCAGCTCTTCAAGCAGCTGCTGATGGTCTCCGGCTACGACCGCTATTTCCAGATCGCGAGATGCTTCCGCGATGAGGACCTGCGCGCGGACAGGCAGCCGGAATTCACCCAGATGGATATGGAGCTTTCCTTCGTTGATATCGACGATGTGATCGACGTGAACGAGAGACTGATGGCGCATCTCTGGAAAGAGGTCCTCGGCATCGATCTCAAGACCCCCTTCCGCCGCATGACCTGGGCGGAGGCGATGGACCGCTACGGTTCGGACAAGCCCGACCTGCGCTTCGGCATGGAGCTCAAGGATGTTTCCGAGGTCGTGCGCGGCTGCGGTTTCGGCGTCTTCTCCGGCGCCATCGAGGCGGGCGGCACGGTGCGCGGCATCAATGTGAAGGGCCAGGCAGGCATGCCCAGAAAGAAGATCGACTCCCTCACCGAGTTCGTAAAGGGCTACGGGATGAAGGGGCTCGCCTATATGGCCGTCGAGCCGGACGGGAACGTCAAGTCCTCGTTCGCGAAGTTCCTGACGGAAGAGGAGATCGCGGCGCTGCGGGCGGCGATGGAAGCCGAGCCGGGCGACCTTCTGCTGTTCGGCGCGGACAAGTTAAAGCTCTGCCGCGAGACGATGGGCGCCCTTCGCTGCGAGCTTGCGAGAAGGCTCGAACTGATCGATCCTTCCCGTTTTGAGTTCCTCTGGGTCGTGGAGTTCCCGCTGCTTGAGTGGAGCGAGGAGGAGAACCGCTTTACGGCCATGCATCATCCGTTCACGATGCCGATGGAGGAAGACTGGCAGTATATCGATACGGATCCCGGAAGGGTCCGCGCGAAGGCCTACGATATCGTGCTCAACGGCACGGAGCTCGGCGGCGGCAGCGTTCGTATCCACCAGAATGATATTCAGGAAAAGATGTTTGAATGCCTTGGCTTTACCAAAGAGCAGGCGCAGGATCAGTTCAGCTTCCTGCTGGAGGCATTCAAATACGGTGTTCCGCCTCACGCCGGACTGGCCTACGGTCTTGACCGTGTGGTCATGCTGATGCTCGGACTCGACAGCATCCGCGACGTGATCGCGTTCCCGAAGGTGAAAGACTCCTCCGACCTGATGACACAGGCGCCGGCCCGGGTCTCCGAAAAACAGCTTGAGGAGCTCGGGATCAGCGTACCCGCTCCGGAGGAGGAAGCGTAAGAGACTTAAAAGAGCAGAGACAAAAAGCAGGAGAGGGCGATGGCCCTCTCCTTTCGATTTCTTTACCGCGATCAGAACTTGCTAGTCAGACTCGGCTGCCTGCGAAAATTCGGCGAGGCTTTCGGCGAGGCCGCCGCACATCGCGTCGATGAGCTGCTCGTCAAGCTCGGGTTTCCATACCTGGCCGTTATTGCGCAGGGTGACCTCCGTCGTCATTTCCTTCGTGCCGTCCCCGCCGCGCAGAGCTTCAAGCAGAAAGGCGGCGGAATCGTCCGTCAGCTGGGAAGCTCCGTTCGTGATGTTCCCGGGCTCGCCGGCGTAGGCAACAAGAGCGCTGCGGTAGTCTTCGAGGACGCCGGACAGATCGACGCTTGTGAAGGTGACTTCCGCCTTCGCCAGATCCCCGTCCTCTTCGCAGTGATCGATATGACTGGAATACGCATCGGTAAGTTTCGAAAAGTACTCCTCGTCGATCTGCGGCGCGTAGGTCTCGCTGCCGGTCGCGAACAGATCCGAGACATGCAGCCAGTCGATCCATTCCTCCGGGGTGAGGGCCGAGAACTGCTCCAGCCAGATGTCCAGGACATCCTCCGCGGGGATGAGATAAGGATCGTTCATGTAGGTGATGAAATGACTGACGAGCTCGTCCTCGAGCTTTTCGTCCGCGTCGATCACCCAGCCCTCGTCGTCCGTGCGGGTAAGATGAAAGACAGCCTGTGTCACAGCCGTGTCATATTTATGTTCATCGAGGGTTTTTTTCAGAAGAGAAAAATAATTGTCAAGGGACGCCGGCACGGAAACAGCCGGGTCCAGAGAAAGGCTTGTCTTAGTGAGGGAAGTGCGCAGATCGCAGGAAAGGGCGCGCATATCGATATTCGTGATATCAACGGTCACCGATGCCTCGCGGTCGCCGGTCTTCTCCGGCCCCATACGGAAACTGAAATTGCCGAAGAAAGAGCGGATAGCTTCGGCCGCTTCGTCAGACGCGGGACCGGCCTGCCCCTCCGGCATGAGATGCTCATAGGAGAGGATCCCGGAGATCGTCTCGTCATCGAGCTCCTGAATGAGTGTCAGTTCGTTTCGTACGGCTGTGGAAGGACCCTGCAGATCCTGATGTTTTTTAAAGGAAAGCATACCCGCCAGCAGAAGCTGGGCGAGAAGGATGAGGGGAACGCCCACAGTGAAAGAGAGATGGCGTGTTTTATGACGCAGTAAATAGACCGCCAGCAGAACACCGATGCTTCCGCCGATGACAGCGATTCCTATGAGTACCCGCTCAGGGATTCTTTTTCCGTGTCTGCGCGCGGCACGCTTATCGTACCACATCAGCATGAGACCCGCGAGGTTCACAAATGCAATGTAATCGATCAGAATGAAATTCATAGATGCAAATACCCTCTCTTTTCCCCTTCCGAACAGTTTATCCGAAAATTGTAAAAATGTCAATTTGTGGATATGGACCGGGGATGCCTGCAAAAGAGAGAGGCGGGCCCTTTGTCGTTTGTTAAGTTTTTCGAAACACTTAAGATTTTATTTCTGTACTTTTCTAAATACTGATGATAATATACAGTTGCTTTAAATATAGGATAAGATAAGGGGCACTTTATATTATGAAGAAAGCCATTGCAGTGCTGCTCATCCTCGGACTTCTCGGGGGCGGCGGTTATTTTGCTTATGAGTACAAACTGAAGGATATGATCGCGGAGAAAAAGAGTGCCGCGGCAACGGACAGCGAGGACGCGGTCTTTGTGGACTCCGTCTCCATCCTGGCGGGCCTCGGAAATAACAGCGCGCTGGTGTCACGCTATGCCGGCGTCGTTGAACCGCAGAAGACGCTGGAGATCAAGCTTGAGAACGAGCGGACCGTCGAGAAGTGCTATGTGTCTGAGGGGGACGAGGTAAAGTCGGGCCAGAAGCTCTTTACCTACAAAGTCTCCGAGCAGGAGGACAAACTGGAGTCCGCGCAGATCGAGCTTGAAAAATGCGATATCGATATCGACTCCGCCCAGTCGAGAAAAGCGCAGTATGAGAAAGAACTGGCAAAAGCGACCGGCGATGACAAGCTGACCCTGCAGACGCAGATCCTGTCGGAAGAGACAGCGGTCAAGACGAGCGAGTATGAAAAGAAGGTCAAAGAGGCCGAGATCAAACAGCTGAAGGAAACGATCGAAAACGCCGACGTTTTCTGTGAGATGGACGGGGTGGTGAAAACCATCAGCAGCGGAGATTCCGACACACAGGAATCATCCTCCGGCGGAAGTGTCTATATGACCATCCTTGCCCTCGGTGATTACCGGATCAAGGGGACGGTCAACGAGCAGAACATCAACAATGTATTTGAAGGGATGGAAATGCTCGTCCATTCAAGGCTTGATGAGTCGGTCATCTGGCACGGAACGATCACGGAGATCAACAGGGACTCCGGGAACAGCAACACGGGAGATTCCGACTATTACTCCTACAGCAGCAACAACGACAACGGGACCAATTCGACCAATTATCCGTTCTACGTAGAGCTTGACAGTTCCGAGGGACTTCTTCTGGGGCAGCACGTCTACCTGGAACAGAATATCGGTCAGGAGGAGCAGAGGGACGGTATCTGGCTGGATGACTATTACTTTAATGACAACGGGGACGGCACCCTCTGGGTCTGGGCCGTTTCCTCCCAGAAGCGTCTCGAAAAGCGGGAGGTGACCCTGGGAGAATTCGATGAGGAAGCCGGCATGTTCCAGGTTCTCTCCGGACTGGACGCGGAGGACTACATCTGCCAGGACGGACCGGGAGTGGCCGAGGGCGTGCCCGTGATCTATAATGATTATTCTTCGGCGGATGATGAGATGTCGCAGAGTCTCGACTGGGGCTACGGTGCCGAGGAGGATGATTTCGCCGCCTACGATGAAGGGGACGAGGGCGAAGAACTCTACTTCGACGAAGGTTCCGGAGAAGACGACTTCTATGATGAAGAAGATGATTTCTATGACGAGGAAGGCGACTTCTATGAGGAGGACGAGTTCGGCGGGGAATTCGAAGAAGATTTCGACGACGAGTACTATGAGGACGAGGATTCGGGCGAAGAGTTCGATTACTATGACGCGGACGAGGAAGCCTTTTATGACGGTCAGAGAAGAGAGTATTACACGACCGACGAGGAGAACGGACAGCGGCTTTACCAGAACAGCCGCACGGAGGGACAGGATTGATACTGCGGCTTGATCATATCTATAAGGATTATGTGCAGGGCAGGCTGGTGGTCCCCGCGCTCATAGACGTCTCCCTCCACGTGGAGGAGGGGGAATATGTCGCGATCATGGGCCCTTCCGGCTCGGGCAAATCAACGCTGATGAACATTGTCGGCTGCCTGGACCGCGCGACCTCCGGGACCTACGAGCTGGCCGGAAAGAATGTGACGGGCCTGAGCGATAAAGAGCTTGCCGCACTGCGGCTTAATAATCTCGGCTTTGTCTTTCAGAATTTCCAGCTCCTTCCCCGGCAGTCGGCCCTGGAGAACGTCTGCCTGCCTCTGATCTACGCGGGCGTGCGCAGGAAGGAGCGTGTCGGGAGAGCGAAGGAAGCGCTCGAGAGAGTGGGCCTCGGAGACAGGATCAGCTTTAATCCGACGCAGCTCTCCGGCGGACAGAAGCAGAGGGTCGCGATCGCCAGAGCCATGGTCAACCGCCCGAAGATTCTTCTCGCGGATGAACCTACGGGCGCCCTGGATTCCAAGTCCAGCGCCCAGCTGATGGATCTGTTTTCCGAGCTGAACAGCGAAGGCGTGACGATCCTGATGATCACGCACGCGCCGGACATCGCGGAGCGCGCGCAGAGGATCGTGGACATATTTGACGGCAGGATTTCCGAACGGGGGAGGAATGCGGAGTGAAGATCAAAACTGCAGTGATCACAACAGCAGTGATCGCCGGCATCTGTGCCGGAGCTTACTTCGGACTGCAGCATGTGGCAAAGAACAACCGTAAGCCCGTCGGGGTCGTGCAGGTCAGCTCCGTGAATTACGGAGATTTCATGTATGACTCGGACGAGACGCTTTACGGGGAGATCGTATCCCGGAACATACAGACCGTGGAGCTCGACGATGAGTATGAGCTTACGAAAGTCTATGTGCAGCAGGGCGATACGGTGAAAAGAGGAGATGCCCTCCTTGAGTATGACATGACCCTTGTCGAGCTCGAGAAGGAGATGGAGGAGCTGACAAAGCAGCTTTTGGAGATCAACCTGTCCAGACAGCAGAAGACGCTCGAGAAGCTGCAGAGCGGAAACCCGGACGAGGCCTTTTTTGAAGGCATGGATGACGACGACCTGACCGGCGCGGCCGATCTGTTTGAGGATAATGGCGAGCCTGCGGGAGCGGTCGATCCGTTTGATGACGCGGAGGCCTATGGCGGGGAAATGTCCGCGGCGGAGATCTTTGACGGGGCAGATGCCCAGGAAGACTTGCCTGTAGATGATGGCTCCGATGATGAAAATGACGGGAATGACTCCGGAGAGAGTCAAGAAGACGATCTCGAAGTGGATATCGAGGAAGGCGACTCGCCTTCTGAGGTGATCTCCGATGCGGATGACATCTTTATCGGAGATGACATCTTTGACGCGGACGAAGTCTCCGGGGACGATGGGCAGGACGATGCGTCCGAAGGAGCGTCGGCCCTTGACGCGGACGTGCTCCGGAAGCTGATCGATGTGATCGACATCTTCTATGACCGGTATGAATTCGTCACAAGCGACCGCGAAAAGGGGATCGACGAAGTCTCCTCGGCGGATATCGAGAGGGGCCTTTCCGTCTACCGCTCAGACCTTGCGCGAGTGGCGAAAGAAACACAGATCGTGGATATGCTGGGTGAGAACAGAACGGTACGCACGTACGCCATCCCGGACGAGGTCGTAAGCATCATCGGCAGCGATGCCGCCTCGGCTCTTGAGGAGGCATACAGATACCTCTGCTTTTACCAGTTTGAGTATACGATGCACGTGCTCAACCCGGAAGAGCTCGATCCCGTGAAGATCAAAGCGCTTCCCGTCTCGCAGCTGCTGGCGCTTGAACCGCTCATCCGCAGCGCTGTCGATGCATATTATAATATGGATGAGAGCATGCGCGACTCGAAGGAGACCGCCGCGCTCAGGGCAATGCTGGAGGCCTACGCGAAGGCCCTCTACAATTATTATTTCCTCGTCAATGATGAGGAAGGGGAGGAGGCCTTCGAGGAGGAGACGGACTTCCTGTATGATGATGACGACTTCGGCTACGACGATGACGAGGATTACGGTTATACCGCCGAGGAGCTGAAGGAGGCCATCGAGGCCCAGAAGCTGGAGATCCGGTCGCAGGAGCTGGAGATCAGGGAATCCGCGCTGAAGATCAAACAGTTCGAGCGGACGCTGGAAAACAAGGTCGTCAAGAGTACGATGGACGGCATCGTTTCCTCCGCCGGGTCGGTCGACGATATGGTCGCGGAGGAGCATTTCATTGTGATCACCGGCGAAGCCGGGCTCTATGTGCGCAGCGTCATCCGGGAATCCTCTCTGGAGACCGTGAAGATCGGCGACCGGGTCACCGGGTATTCCTATGAATACGGAACGCCGTTCACGGCCGAGATCACCGAGATCTCGCTGTACCCTTCCGACGGAGGGGACCAGTACTACTACTATGATGACGGTTTTAACAATGATTCCGCCTATCCGTTCTACGCCTTTATCGAAGGCGCCGACACCGAGGGCCTCGGCGAGGGCGAGGTCGAGATCAAGCTCGCCAGTAAAAGCAGCGGCAGCGGGATCTACCTGGAGAACTACTTTATCCGCAGGGAGCCCAACGGGAAAAGCTACGTCTATATAAGGGGAGAAGACGGGAAGCTCCGCAAGCAGTATGTGAAGACCGGCTCATCCCTGTACGGAATGGCCCTTGAGATCACATCCGGTCTGAAGGAAGAGGATTATATCGCCTTCCCCTACGGGAAAGACGTGAAGAACGGCGCGGAGACGATGGAGACGGACAGCATTGATTCCGGCGATTACTATTACTGATAACTGATGGGAGGCATTCTTTATGCTTGAGAATATCCGGCTTGCGTTTCAGGGGATCTGGTCGCATAAGATGCGGTCTGTCCTGACCATGCTTGGTATTATTATAGGTATCGCGGCCATCATTGCGATCTCTTCAACGATCACGGGCACCAACGAGAAGATCAAGAGCCAGCTGGTCGGTTCCGGGAAGAACACAATGGAGGTGCAGCTCTACGAGGGCGGATATCCCTATACGATCTATGACTCATCGATGATCCCGAACGGGATCCCGGTGGTCTCGGACAGTACGCTCTCTTCGATCAAAGACCTGAAGGAAGTTGAATCCGTGACGGCTTACTGCTCCAGATATCTTTCCGAGAGCATCAATTACGGTTCGGTAACGATCTCCGACCTGTACATGTACGGCGTGGACGATAACTATTTTGAGACCTGCGGCTACGTGATCCGTACCGGCAGGGACTTTCTGCAGGAGGATTACGATCAGTTCAGGAAGGTCCTCATCCTCGACGAGGATGCCGGGCGGACGCTTTTCAATGAGGAGAACCCGCTGGGCCAGGTGCTGGAGATCAGGGGCGTGCCCTTCACGGTCGTCGGGATCGCGGCGGAAGCGCAGAAATACCAGCCGGAGATCGAATCCGTCGAAGACTATAATATTTACTACGAGAATTCCACGAACGGCCTGATGTTCATCCCGAAGGCGTCCTGGCCGATCCTTTTCAATTACGACGAGCCGGAGAACGTGGTGGTCAAGGCGGTCAGCACAGATGATATGACGAGGGCCGGGAAAAAGACCGCGGATATTCTGAATAAAACGATCACGGACACCAAGTCGGAGATCACCTACGCGGCGGCAGACCTGCAGGGACAGGTGAAGAGCCTGCAGGAGATGCAGAATACCACAAACATACAGCTGATCTGGATCGCGGGGATCTCCCTGCTGGTCGGCGGCATCGGCGTTATGAACATCATGCTCGTCTCCGTGACGGAGCGTACCTCGGAGATCGGCCTGAAGAAGGCGCTCGGCGCGCGCAGGGGGACCATCCTTGCCCAGTTCCTGACGGAAGCCGCCGTGCTGACGAGCCTCGGAGGCGTGCTCGGCGTTTTTGCCGGCATCGGGGCCGCCCAGGTGATCCACAGGATCCTGGGGATCGCGGTCGGCATCAGCATCCCGGCGACCGTCATCGCTGTCGTGATGTCAACGGCGATCGGCCTCCTGTTCGGACTGCTTCCCTCGGTGAAGGCGTCCGATATGGATCCGATCGAGGCGCTGCGGAGAGAGTAAAGGCGCGAAAGCGCGGCTTTTCCCGGAGAAAGGAGAATGCGTCTTGGGCAGCGGTCCGGTATTTGAAAAAATCTATGAGGTCGTGCGGCAGATCCCGCGGGGAAAGGTGGCGACCTACGGTCAGGTCGCGGCCCTGGCGGGGAACCGCCGGTGGTCCCGCACCGTGGGCTGGGCGCTGCACGTAAACCCGGATCCGGAGAACATCCCCTGCTACAGGGTCGTCGACCGGACGGGTCATGTTTCGGAGGCTTTTGCCTTCGGAGGCGGAAACAGGCAGATCCTTCTTCTTGAGGCCGACGGCATCCCCTGCAGGGACGGAACCGTCGACCTTTCCGTTTATCAGTGGAAAAAAGAGATCCTGTAGAAGTTTCGCTTGCATTGCAGGGCTGACTTATGATATATTGATTAGGCTGCAAATCACACACGCAGGAGGATTCCGCCGCCGGTGCCCGCAGGGTCGCGGTGGAAGAGGAGTTCTGCGGAAGAAAAAACCAGGAGGAAAAAACATGAGTGTACTTTCTATGAAACAGCTGCTTGAAGCCGGCGTCCACTTCGGACACCAGACAAGAAGGTGGAACCCGAAAATGGCTCCGTACATCTATACGGAGAGGAACGGGATCTACATCATCGATCTGCAGAAGTCAGTCGGTATGGTCGACGACGCCTACAGGGAGATGGCAAAGATCGCTGCTGACGGCGGCACAGTCCTTTTTGTCGGTACCAAGAAGCAGGCGCAGGACGCTGTTCAGATCGAAGCGGAACGCTGCGGTATGTACTATGTCAATGAGAGATGGCTCGGCGGTATGCTGACCAACTTCAAGACCATCCAGAGCCGTATCGCCCGCCTGAAACAGATCGAGGCCATGGCTGAGGACGGAACCTTCGAAGTACTTCCCAAGAAGGAAGTCATCGCTCTGAAGAAAGAGCAGGAGAAGCTGGAGCGCAACCTCGGCGGCATCAAGGAAATGAAGAGACTGCCGGACGCGATCTTCGTCGTAGACCCGAAGAAGGAAAGGATCTGCGTACAGGAAGCGCATACGCTCGGCATCAAGCTGTTCGGTATCGCCGATACCAACTGCGATCCGGAAGAACTTGACGTGATCATCCCCGGCAACGATGACGCGATCCGCGCCGTCAAGCTGATCGTCTCCAAGATGGCGGACGCCGTCATCGAGGCAAAGCAGGGCGCTGAGGCGGCTGATCCCGATGCGGATCCGGAAGAGGAAGCACCGGTCGAGGCAGTGGCTGAGGAGTAATCAGTAAGGCAGAGAGGGTTAACGGGCGGGTTTCACCGGCGTGACCGGATGGGATCCGCCCTGTTTATGAAGCCGCCGCGGGCGGCAGATGGGAGAACAGAATGGCAATTACAGCTGCAATGGTTAAGGAATTACGTGAGATGACCGGTTCCGGCATGATGGACTGCAAGAAGGCCCTGAACGCTACGGAAGGCGATATGGACAAGGCCGTTGAATGGCTCAGAGAGAAAGGTCTTGCCACCGCTCAGAAGAAGGCAAGCCGCATCGCTGCGGAAGGTATCGTAAAGCTTCTTGTCTCCGATGACGGAAAGCGCGCCGTCGCCGTTGAGGTCAACTCCGAGACGGACTTCGTCGCAAAGAACGAAAAGTTCCAGAATTATGTGGCGCAGGTCGCCGCGCAGATCATGGATTCTCCGGCACAGGATGTCGCCGCGCTTCTTGAGGAACCGTGGAAATTCGAAGAGGGAAGGACCGTTCAGGAAGCCCTCGCCGGCCAGATCTCCGTGATCGGCGAGAACATGAACATCCGCCGTTTCGCAAAGGTCGAAGAGCAGAATGGCTTTATCGCTTCCTATACCCATATGGGCGGCAAGATCGGCGTTCTGGTCGATGTCGAGACGGATGTCGTCAATGATGAGATCAAAGAGATGGCAAAGAACCTGGCAATGCAGGTCGCTGCCCTCAAGCCGCTCTATGTAACTGCCGATGAGATCTCCCAGGAATTCAAGGATCACGAGATCGAGATCCTTACCGCGCAGATCGCCAATGACCCGAAGATGGCAGGCAAGCCCGAAAAGGTCATCAGCGGCGCAGTCATGGGCCGTCTGAACAAAGAGCTCAAAGAGTTCTGCCTGATGGATCAGATCTATGTCAAGGCGGAAGACGGAAAGCAGCCCGTATCCCAGTATGTGGCAGGCGTTGCGAAGGCAAACGGCGCGAGCATCAAGGTGAAATCCTTCGTACGTTTTGAGACCGGCGAAGGCATCGAGAAGAAGCAGGAAGACTTCGCGGCAGAGGTCGCAAAGCAGATGGGCAACTAAGCCGGAACAGATAAATTGTTTTGACCGATGAAATGCGGCAGGGTATAAGAGCAGATCTTATACCCTGTTGTTATATAAGGAGGTTTACGCAAATGAGTACACAGAAGGCCGCAAAGATATTTGTAAGTTCTATTCTTGCCGGCATTGCCATTTCGATCGGCTGCACGGCGTTCCTGTTCACCGAGAAGGCGATCTATTTTCCGATCGGCCTGTTCATCGTCTGCTTTTTCGGACTCTACCTGTTTACGGGGAAGGTCCCTTACGCGAAGGATAAGCAGGATCTCCCGATGCTGGGGATCACTTTTGTCGGCAATATGATCGGCGCCATCCTGATGGGCATCGTCATCCGCTGTGCAAAGCCGGCGCTCATTGAAAAGGCGGCCGGACTGTGCAATGCAAAGCTCGGCGAGGGTTACGCCCTCATCCCGCTTGCGATCCTCTGCAACGTTCTGATCTTCGTCGCCGTTGACGTCTATAAGAACACAAACGCCGATCCGATCTTCCGGTTCGCGGGCCTCTGGATGGCCACGACCGTATTTGTGATCTGCGGGTTCGAGCACTGTGTCGCCAACGCTTTTTATTTCGCGCTGGCCGGCATGACCGGCAGCGGCCCGGTCGCGTACATCCTCCTCAATATGGTGTTCAACGCGGTCGGCGGCCTTCTTGCCTTCTATGCGTTCTCCTACGCGGTCAAGGCCAAAAAGTAAAGAAGGGAATCTGGAGCGATGATCCTGCGCGGAAATTATCATACGCACACGACGATGTGCGACGGAAAAAACACGGCGGAAGAGATGGCAGAGCAGGCCTGCGCGATCGGGTTTACGCATCTGGGCTTTTCGGGGCATGTGGACCCGAGCGTCCCGATGGACATCGGCGCGTATATGAAGGAGATAGGGCGGCTCAAAGAGGCGTACAGGGGAAGGCTGGAGATCCTGTGCGGCGCCGAGCTCGATTCCTTCTGTGATCCCGGGCTGGTCCGGGAAGCGGAGTACGTGATCGGCTCCGTGCACCATCTTCCGGGTCCGGACGGGAAGCCGATGGGCGTCGATGCCTCCGAAGAGGAGATGCTGCGGCTCGGGCGCGAGTGCTTCGGCGATGACTATTACGCCCTGGCAAGGGAATACTACCGGGAGGAGGCGCAGGTAAAGGATCTGACGGACTGCACCTTCATCGGCCATTTTGATCTGGTGACGCGCTTTAACGACAGCCTTCATTTTCTGGACGAGGAGGATCCGCGGTATCTTCGGCCGGCGCTCGAGGCCATGGAATACCTGGTGAGCGAGGACGTGCCCTTTGAGATCAACTGCGGCGCCGTAAACCGCGGGCGCAAGAAGGAACTCTATCCGAACATGCATCTGCTTCGGGAACTGCATCGGATGGGAGGGCGGATCCTGATCAGCTCTGACGCGCATGAAAAGGGGCTTCTCGACGGAGCCTTCGACATTGCGGCGCAGCGTGCCGCCGCCTGCGGCTTTACCCATTCGCTCTTTCTGGTGCGGGGCAAAGACGGCAGACCGGAGTTTAAAGAACAGGCGCTGGATATCCGGTAAAGTTGGATTTTGTTTTCTGATGTGCTATACTTGACATTAGGAAAGTAATTGCGTTTCAGGAACGCCCCGGCGTTCCTGCCGCGCCGCGCTCGGGAAAGAGGAGAAAAAATGAGTGAGCCTGTTACACTGGTGATCATGGCCGCCGGAATCGGAACGCGTTACGGCGGAGGCGTCAAACAGCTTGAGAAGATGGGAGCGAACGGCGAGATCATCATGGAGTACTCTATCCATGACGCGATCATGGCCGGCTTTGACAGGGTCGTGATCATCCTCCGGGAGGAGATCGCCCGGGAGTTTGGGGAGACGGTGGGATCCCGTATTGAGAAAGCATGCGCGCGAAGGGGAATTGACCTTGCTTACGCGATCCAGCGCAGAGAGGATCTGCCGGGCGGGCGCGTCTGTCCGGAGGGCAGAACAAAGCCATGGGGGACCGGCCAGGCCGTTCTTTCGTGCAGGCATCTGATCAGTGGCCCCTTTGTGGTGATCAATGCGGATGATTACTATGGCAGGCACTGCTATGAAAATATGATCCGGTTTCTTCACGAGTCCGGCGGGAAGCAGGAAGGCGGGAAGAGACCGCTGGAGCTTTGCATGGCCGGGTTCATCCTTTCGAACACGCTCAGCGACCACGGGGCCGTGACGCGCGGCCTTTGCAGGGTGGACGGCAACGGCTACCTGGAGGATATCCGGGAGACGAGGAATATTGAAAAGCGCATGACGCCGGAGGGGCGGGTCTACGCGGAGACGGACGGAGAGTGGCTCAGTCCCGACAGGGAGGTGTCCATGAATATGTGGGGGCTTCCCGTGGAATTCATGGATATTCTGGAGACGGAATTCGGAAAGTTCCTTGACGCGCAGGAAGCGCGCGGTGAGGAGAAGAAGCTTACGGAGGAATTCCTTCTGCCCGTCCTCATCGGCAGGCTGATCATTGAGCAGAAGGTGAGGGTCAAAGTCATCAGGACGGACGACCGCTGGTTCGGCGTGACCTACCGCGAGGACGCGGAGCTGGTCCGGAACGCGCTGCGAAAGCTGATCGGGCAGGGCGTTTATTCCGAAGACCTTTACAGCGACCTGTGACGGAAAAGGACTTGACGAAAGTCCGGAATAATGATATTATGCATACTGCCGCATGAGTAACCGGAACGCGGCGGTACCGGGGTATGGCGTAGCTTGGTAGCGCGCACGGCTGGGGGCCGTGAGGTCGCAGGTTCAAATCCTGTTGCCCCGATGAAGAGGATGCCCTCTGTGACTGAAAAGTCGCAGAGGGTTTTCTTTTACCCTGAAATATTACAAAAGTGTGAATAAAATGTTGACAAATGTTGCAATTTATGTTTATAATTTGTTAACTGATAATCAGGGGGAGTAACTGATCATGAGAGAGAAAAGAACTGTCTTTAAACGCTACAGGGGAGAAACGATACTCATCCTGACCGGGATCATCCTGACGGGTGTGTTTTCGATCCTCGTCTCGTATGTCTTCTCGCCGATGGGCGAGGTCGCGGCGGCAGACAGGCGGCCGCAGGCGCAGGAGAGCCAGCTGCTCGGCGGGCTGTCCGGCGTGGTAAGCGGAGTGGTGTCCATGAAGGATTCCTGTATCGCCGGCAGGGCCGGGGAGCTGAAGATCCCGAATGAGGAGGTCCTGGTCGGCCCGGGCGTCGTGGATCTGACCTATGCGGACAGGAGCCGCATCTCCGGTTACCTGGAGAGCGCAAAGAGCCTGGGTGAGAGCGCGCAGCGGACGATCACGTCCCATCAGCTTCCGTATGATGAATATATGACGCTGCTTGCGATCGTGGAAGCGGAGGCGACGGGAGGAGATGTCTGCAGCAAGCAGCTCGTCGCGAATGTGGTGCTCAACCGGGTGCGGGATTCCCATTTCCCGGATACGATCTCGGAGGTCGTCTGGCAGCGTGTGGACGGGTCGGCGCAGTTCTCGCCTACCGCGGACGGACGCATGGGAAATACGCAGATCACGGATACGACGATCGACGCCGTGAACGCCGCCCTCCGGGGAGAAGATAATTCGGAGGGGGCGCTGTTTTTTGCCGCGAGAGACACGGCATCCCGGGAAAACATGGCCTGGTTCGACAGCGCGCTGGTAAAGCTGTATGAGTACGGCGGACATGAGTATTACACCTTCAGGGAGTACTGCGAATAAACGGGGGAGTTTTCAGAGCGGGCAGACAGACTTGTTTGCCCGCTCTTTCTATGTTATAATTTTTCCTGTTAATCAGAATACATAGCAGAAGATCAGAGGACGAAGCATGGACCTTTTATACCACAGCACCAGAAACAGTACACCTGCGGTCACCGCGTCCGCGGCGATCCTCATGGGGCTTGCGCCCGACGGAGGCCTTTTTGTGCCGGAGAAGATACCGGCTTTTACCTTCCCGGCGGAAGCGCTCTCATCCATGAGCTATAAGGAAACAGCCTATGAGATCATGCGTCTCTTCTTTACCGACTTTACGCCGGAGGAGCTGAAGGGATGCATCGACAGAGCATACGGGAAACGCTTTGACATCCCGGAGATCACGCGCCTTCATGAAGCGGGGGACGCCTGGTTTCTGGAACTGTTCCACGGGGAGACGATCGCCTTCAAGGATATGGCGCTCTCCATCCTGCCGCATCTGATGACGACCGCGGCAAAGAAGCAGGGCGTAAACGATGAGATCGTCATTCTCACCGCCACCTCGGGAGATACGGGGAAGGCCGCGCTCGCGGGCTTTGCCGATGTTCCCGGCACGAGGATCATCGTGTTCTATCCGAAGTCCGGCGTGAGCGCCATCCAGGAGCGGCAGATGGTCACCCAGAAGGGGGCCAACACCTTTGTCGCCGGGATACGCGGAAACTTTGACGACGCGCAGGCGGGCGTAAAGGAACTCTTTTCGGACAGGGAGTTCGGAGCCTGGCTTGCTTCCCGCGGAAAGAGGCTCTCCTCCGCGAATTCCATCAACATCGGAAGACTGGTGCCTCAGATCGTCTACTACTTCTATGCTTACGGCAGGCTGCTGGAGGCAGGGAAGATCAAGGCGGGAGACGAGATCAACATCACCGTTCCCACCGGCAACTTCGGCAACATTCTTGCCGCGTGGTACGCGAAGCAGATGGGCCTTCCGGTAAAGACCCTGCTGTGCGCGTCCAATGAGAACAGGGTGCTTGTGGACTTTTTTAAGAAGGGCGTCTACGACAGGAACCGTCCCTTCATCCTTACCAATTCTCCGTCCATGGACATCCTTGTATCCAGCAACCTCGAGCGCCTGCTCTACGCGGTGAGCGGAGAGGACTGCTCCGCCGTTTCCGGAAGGATGCAGGAGCTGTCCCGCACAGGCGTCTATGAGATCACGAAGGAAATGCAGGAGAAGCTTGGATGTTTTTGCAGCGGAAGCGCCACGCAGGAAGAGACGCTCGGGCAGATCCGCGGTCTTTATGAAAAGACGGGCTATGTGATCGATACGCACACCGCGGTCGCCTCCTTCGTATACGACAGCTACCGGAGGGAGACCGGCGATGAGACGCCCACAGTGATCGCGTCGACGGCCAGCCCGTTCAAGTTTACGCGCAGCGTGCTTGGCGCCCTGGAGCCGGGCTTCCCGGATCTTCCGGATCTGGAGCTGGCGGACCGCCTCTCCGGGATCTCCGGCGTACCGGTGCCTGCAGCCGTCAGCGGTCTGAAGGACGCGCCCGTGCTTCATGATACTGTGATCGAGACCGCGCAGATGAAGGAGCTTGTGCGCTCCGTCCTGTCGGACTGATCAACAGACGAAAGAGTAAAGGAGAAAAGAAATGGATACGAATTCGTTCAACGCAATGATGGACATTATCGTTCTGCTCGCCGGACTCTATATCCTCTACGGCTATTATCTTCTTACGGTAAAAAAGGAGTTGAAGCACGGCCTTCTGGTATCCGACAAGTTCCCCGCGGAGACGTGTAAGGACAGGGATGCCTACGGCAGCTACATCGGCCTTCCGACGCTCCTTCTGGGAATTGCCGGGGTCGCGAGCGGAGGCATCGGCCTTTATAAGGATTACGCCCACGCTGCCAGCAATGTCGTCAACTATGCGAATATCATCCTTTATTTTGCCCTCCTGGCTGCGCTGGTCTTCTTTATCGTCCGCACAAAGCAGGCCCAGAAACAGTTCTGGTAAGAAGCACCGGGGACTTGCGTACAGGGCGGATCGGTATTATCATTAGAACATAAAGATTAGCCTGGGATGTTCGACAACCCCTTTATATTTTGAACCTACATTTTACTTTAAACGGGATTCCTATATTGCTGCGCAGGATGTCAGGCCTCCTTTAGTCAGTGGAAGGCAGAGCGTGCGGCTGCGGTCACCCACCTAGCCTGGCTAGGAGTCAAAGTAGAGGGAACGGCACCCCGGGTTTTAAAAGATTATGGGACGGCTTCGTCCCATTATCATTTTTTAAGATAAAAACAGAAAGAGATTCACTTCGTTATGAAGAAGCAGCACAGAAGACGGCGGAAGGTGGAGTGGAAACGCTTATTCCGTTTTTTTTATAATAAGATCATCTACGACAAGATCGATGCATACGCGGCGCAGACAAGCTTTTATATTATCATGAGCGCCGCGCCCTTTCTTGTCCTCCTGCTGGCGTTCCTGAAGTTTACGCCGCTCACGGAGGAGCTTCTGCTGGATGCAGTCTCCTCGCTGCTCTCACCGCTTGCCCCGGATGTGCTCGAGGGGGTGAACGATCTGGTCAGCAGCGTCTACCACGGCTCCTTTACGACCGTCTCATTCGCGATGATCTCCCTGTTCTGGGTAGCGGGACGCAGCGTCATGGGACTGATGAACGGGCTCAATACGATCTGGCAGGTCACAGAGAAAAGAAATTATGTCATCCGACGGATGATCGCCTCTCTCTACACGGTCCTTCTTGTATTTATGATCATCCTGGCCTGCCGCGTACTGCTGAGCGGTCTGAGCATGCAGACCCTGCTCCTGCAGACCTTTCCGCAGCTGAAGCCGGTGAGCCGCTTCTTCCCGTATTCCCAGCTGCTGATCGCGCTTTTGCTGATGGTCATCATCAACATGGTATTTTACACGACCCTGCCGAACCGCAGGAACTATCCGCTGCGGCAGCTGCCGGGCTCGATCTTTACCACGATCTCCTGGATCGTTTTCACATTCTTTTATACGATCTATCTGAACAATGCCGGGAACCTGTCCTGGCTCTACGGCAGCCTTGTGACGCTGGTCGTCACGATGCTGTGGCTGTATTTCTGTATGTACCTCTGGTTCATAGGGGCGGAGATCAACGCCTACCGGGAGAACCCGGAGACGTTTGAGATGGTGGACCGCTATATGCAGGCAAGAAAGTTCTCTTGACTTTTTTTCCGGGGTTCAATACAATCTTTTTTGGTTTTGTAAATTCGTAAGACAGGAGTGCAAAATGGGGAAATTAAACGGACTTGAGGACAAAGTGGCCGAGATCAAGGCCAGGCTTGAAGAGGCAGCTTCCGAAATGGGCACCTCAAAAGAAGTATACGAAGGCATGAAGGAGTTCCTGGATCCGAAGAAGGGCAGGATCAGCCAGCTCATGAAGGATATGCGTGAGGTGGCGCCGGAGGATCGTGCCGAGTTCGGAAAGACCGTGAACGCGCTTAAAACGTGGGCACAGGACCGGTTCGATACGATCGGCAGCGAAGTCAAACAGCAGGAGCTGATGATGCGCTACAGGAAGGAATTCGTGGACGTCACTCTTCCCTCCGTAAGTCTGAAAAAGGGCAATCTGCATCCGATCACGCAGGTCAGGGAGCAGCTGATCGATATCTTTGCTTCCATGGGCTTTACGATCTATGAAGGCTCTGAGATCGAGAACGATTACTACAATTTTACCGCTCTCAACACGCCGCAGGATCATCCGGCCAGGGATATGCAGGATACCTTCTATCTTTCCCCCGAATTTCTGCTTCGCACGCAGACTTCCTCCGGACAGATCCATGTGATGGAGAACGAAAAGCCCCCGATCAAGATCCTTTCCCCGGGCAAGGTATTCCGGTCTGATGATGACGCGACGCATTCTCCCATGTTCTCCCAGATGGAGGGCCTGGTCGTCGATAAACATATCGCGCTGAGCGATCTCCAGGGTATGCTGGATATCTTTGTGCAGAAGATCTACGGCGAAGGGACGAGGACAAGGCTTCGTCCGTCCTACTTCCCGTTCACGGAGCCTTCCGTCGAGGTGGACTGCAGCTGCTTCTCCTGCGGAGGAAAGGGCTGCCGTCTGTGCAAGGGGACCGGCTGGATCGAGGTCCTCGGCGCCGGGATCGTCAACAGAAAGGTGCTGGAGAACTGCGGCATCGATCCGGATGAATACAGCGGGCTTGCGTTCGGTATCGGCATTGAGCGTACGGCCATGCTCAAATACGGGATCAACAATATCAAGCTGCTGTTTGAATCGGATATTGACGTGCTCAGCCAGATCGATGACTGAGCGGCTGCCATACCACACGAAATACGGGAGGATGAATTATGTTAGTGCCGCTTAGCTGGCTGAAAGATTTTACAGATATCGATGTGACGCCGGAGGAGCTCCAGCAGAAGCTGTTTTCCTGCGGTTTTGAAGTCGAGGAGATCTATGAGGTCGGTCAGGACATCAGCAATGTCGTGACGGGCCTGGTGGAGAGCTGCGAGCCCATTCCGGACACGCACCTTTCCCTCTGCATGGTCAATGCGGGTGAACACGGGACCTTCCAGGTCTGCTGCGGAGCGGACAATGTGAGGGCCGGCGGCAAATACCCGCTTGCGCTGGTCGGCGCGACCGTCATCGAGACGGAGAAAGACCACAAGACGGTCAAGGGCGTTGCCACGATCAAAAAGGGCAAGCTCCGCGGATACGAATCCTGCGGTATGCTCTGCTCGGGGACGGAACTGGGACTGACGGAGGACATGTATCCCGGCGCGGGCTACAACGGCCTTCTCGAGCTGCCAAAGGACGCTCCCGTCGGCGCGGACGTTAAGCCGCTGACCGGTCTGGACGACTGGATCTTCAATATCGCGATCACCGCAAACAGGCCGGACTGCCAGAATATCTTCGGTATCGCGAGAGAGGTGGCTGCCGTCCTGGGAACAGAGCTCCGCGAGCCCGCGCTCGACTATGAGGAGACCGATGAGGAGCTGAAGGACTTTTCGGTCACGGTGGATGCGCCGGATCTTTGCCCCCGTTATATCGGCCACTATGTATATGATGTTAAGATCGGGGAATCCCCCGCATGGATGCGCAGGCGTCTGGCCCTGATCGGCTGCGGCTGCATCTCCAATATCGTGGATATTACAAACTATGTGCTTTTCGAGATCGGACAGCCCATGCACGCGTTCGACGGCGCCTATCTGGCGGACAACTCGATCATCGTGCGCCGCGCCGGTGACGGAGAAAAGATCGTGACGCTCGATGAGAAGGAATTCTCCCTGACCACGGACAATCTTGTCATCTGCGACGGAAACGGTCCGGTGGCTCTCGCGGGCATCATGGGCGGTCTGAATTCAGAGATCCGTCCCGAAACGAATACCGTTGTTTTTGAGGCGGCCAAGTTCATGAGGGACAACGTCCGCAAGAGCTCCAGAGCTCTGGGCCAGGTCTCCGACGCGAGCGCCTGCTTCTCCAAGGGTGTTTCGGAGTATCAGACCGTGATGGGCATGAAGCGCGCCCTGCACCTGGTGCAGGAGCTCGGCTGCGGAAAGGTCTCCCGGACCCACAGGGATGTGAATACCGGGAACACGCTTGAGCCGTGGGCGATGAGCGCGAATATTGAAAAAGTAAATGACGTACTGGGGATCACCGTTCCGGATGAGGATATCCTCCGCATCCTGAAGAACCTCCAGTTCGATCCCTCGATCAGCGGCAGGGAGCTGACGATCAAAGTTCCCGCGTGGAGAGAGGATATGGAATCCTATCCGGACATCGCGGAGGAAGTGATCCGCATGTACGGCTATGATCACATTGTGCCGACCTTCCTTTCACAGGCACAGGTGACCATGGGCGGGCGCACCGTGCGCCAGAATACGCTGCTGAAGCTGAAGAGGGCGCTGTGCGCCGAGGGGGCGTACGAATGCGTCCACTACTCCTTCTTCTCGCCGGCGGATCTGGATCTGCTGCGGCTGGACGCGGATTCACCGCTCCGCACCGCCATCCCGCTGGTCAACCCGATCAATGAGGATCTCTCCCTGATGCGCACGACGCTGGCGCCCCAGATGATCCGCGCGATCTACAGGAACCAGAATAAAGGACGCATGGCGGGCCGCCTGTTTGAGATCGGCCGCCGCTTCATTCCGAAGAGCCTTCCCATCGAGGATTATCCGGACGAGAGAGAGACGCTCTGTGTGGGCATTTTCGGCAAGCCTGAGACCTTCTTTACCTTAAAGGGCCTGGCGGATACGGTGGCGGAAAAGCTCCATCTGGAGTTCACCTATGAGCGCGCGCAGATCCCGTTCCTGCATCCGGGCCAGTCGGCCGAGATCTTCTGCAACGGCGAGAAGATCGGTTATCTCGGAAAGATGGCCTACGAGCTGGAAGAGGACATGAATGTCGACAGGAACCGCAGGGAATCCTGCTTTATCATGGAGATCGACCTGGAGACGCTCTCGCAGTGGTTCGGACAGGTGCCGGTATTTACGGCGCCGCCGAAGTTCGCGCCCGAGCGCAGGGACCTTGCCCTTGTGATGAGCAAAGACGTGACCTGCAGAGAGGTGGAGGTGACGATCCGCGGAGCCGTCCCGGCTGTGGAGGATGTCATTCTCTTTGACCTCTATGAAGGTAAGCAGATCCGTGACGACCAGAAGAGCATGGCCTTTACGGTGACCTTCCGCGCGGGCGATGCTCCGCTGGAGGCTTCCGCAGTGGACGGCTATGTCCACAAGATCCTGAAGAAGCTGAAGGCGATGGATATCGAGCTTCGTTCCTGACAGGAAGGACAACATGAAAACAGCTGACTTTTATTATGATCTTCCGAAAGAGCTGATCGCGCAGGACCCGCTCGAGGACCGCTCGGCCTCCAGGCTGATGGTCCTGGACCGGGAGACCGGCGTGGTCGAACACAGAGGCTTTAAGGATATCGTGGACCTGCTGGCCCCGGAGGACTGCCTCGTGCTCAACAATACCAGGGTCATTCCCGCGCGGCTCTACGGGACGAAGGAGGGCACCGGCGCCGCCGTGGAGATCCTTCTCCTGCGCCGCCTCGGCGGCGACACCTGGGAGACGCTGGTAAAGCCGGGCAAAAAATGCAGGCCCGGCACCGTGATCAGCTTCGGCGACGGGAGCCTGAAAGGAGAGATCCTGGAGGTGGCCGAAGACGGCAACCGGAAGATCAGATTTACCTATGAGGGGATCTTTGAGGAGATCCTGGACAGGCTCGGGCAGATGCCTCTGCCCCCCTATATCACGCATCCGCTGCAGGACAGGGAGCGCTACCAGACGGTGTACGCCAGATATGACGGCTCCGCCGCGGCGCCGACCGCGGGACTGCACTTTACGCCGGAGCTTTTGGAACGGATCCGGGAGAAGGGGACGGCGGTCGCGCAGATCACGCTCCATGTCGGCCTCGGCACCTTCCGTCCCGTGAAGGTCGAGGATGTCACGCAGCATCAGATGCACAGCGAGTACTACTGTGTCGATGAGGAGACGGCGGCCCTTGTCAATGAGAGAAAGGCAGCCGGAGGACGCATCGTCTGTGTGGGGACCACGAGCTGCAGAACGCTTGAGACGGCGGCGGACGAGGACGGGATCCTCCGGGCAAAGAGCGGATGGACGGACATTTTCATCTATCCGGGCTACCGTTTTAAGATCATGGATGCCCTTATCACGAACTTTCATCTGCCGGAATCGACGCTCCTCATGCTCGTTTCCGCGCTGGCGGGAAAGGACCATATCCTCGCGGCATACGAGGAGGCCGTGAAGGAGCGCTACCGGTTCTTTTCCTTCGGTGACGCGATGTTTATAAAGTAAGGGATTTCAGGAAATAAGTACAGGCAGGGAGCGATCCCTGCCTTACGTGCATGAAAAGCGCCATGGCGCGAAAGGAGCTGCAGGTGACAGAGAAGAAGATACAGATCAAATATCATTCGGACAAGATCGACAGGCTGGAGTATATCGGCGGGAAGAGCGACTGGATCGACCTGCGCGCGGCCGAGGAGGTCGAGATGAAGGCGGGGGAGCTTAAGTACATTGATCTCGGGATCTCCGTCCGGCTTCCCGAGGGCTACGAGATGATCATCGCCCCCCGGAGCTCCACCTACAAGACCTACGGGATCCTGCAGCCGAACGCGCCCGCGGTGGTGGACGAGAGCTATTCCTCCGACGAGGATATCATCCGCTATCCGGCGCTTGCGATGAGGGATACCGTGATCCATGTCAACGACCGCATCTGCCAGTTCCGCATCCTGGAGCATCAGCCGAGGATCCTCTTCGAGGAGGTGGAGACGCTCGGGCACAGCGCGCGCGGCGGCTTCGGCTCCACCGGAAGGCAGTAGGCCGCCGGGGGAAGGTGCGCAATGAAACGGAACTATCAGAAGGAACTGGACGCCCTGATCGAAGGGATCGGAGAGGGGGAGCCGCCGAGGCTCTTTCTGCACAGCTGCTGCGCGCCCTGCAGCAGTTATGTGCTGGAATATCTCTCGCAGTACTTTTCGATCACGGACTTCTATTATAATCCGAACATCTCCCCGGAGGAGGAGTACCGGCGCCGCGCCCGGGAGCTTGAAAGGCTCATCGGGGAAATGCCGGCGGCCAATCCCGTGCGCTTTGAGGAGGCGCCCTATGAACCGGGCGAGTTCCTTCGGGCTGTGCGCGGACTCGAGGACATCCCCGAGGGAGGGGAGAGATGTTTTGCCTGCTACCGGCTGCGCATGCGGGAGGCAGCGCGGCGGGCGCGGGACGGCGGCTATGACTGGTTTGCCACGACGCTCTCGATCAGTCCGCTCAAGAACGCGGAAAAGATCAATGAGATCGGGGAGGAGCTCGCGGAAGAATACGGCGTAAAGCATCTCCCGAATGATTTTAAAAAGAAGAACGGTTACCTGCGGTCCGTAGAGCTCTCCCGCGTCTACGGTCTCTACCGCCAGGACTACTGCGGATGCGCCTTTTCCCGCGCGGAGCGGGAGAGAGCAGCCGCGGCGCACAGTATTTCGCATAAGGAGGATTAAAAATGGCCACACTTTGGGGCGGACGCTTCACGAAGGAAACGGATCAGATGGTATACGCTTTTAACGCGTCCATCGGCTTCGACCGCAGGCTTCTTCCGCAGGATATCAGGGGAAGCATCGCGCATGTGACGATGCTTGCAAAGGCCGGGATCCTCACGGAGGCGGAGGGAGAGCAGATCCGCAGCGGCCTTGAGGGGATCCTCGCGGACGTTGAGTCCGGGAAGCTCCCGGTCGATGAAAGCTTTGAGGACGTGCACAGCTTTGTGGAGGCGCAGCTGATCGACAGGATCGGCGACGTCGGCAAGAAGCTGCACACCGGGCGCAGCCGCAATGACCAGGTCGCCCTGGATATGAGGCTCTATGTACGCGACAAGGTGAGAGAGACCGATGCGCTGCTGGAGGCGCTCCTTTTAAGCCTCCTTCGCGCGATGGAGGAGAACAGGGACACCTTCATGCCCGGCTTTACGCACCTGCAGAAGGCGCAGCCCGTCACGCTCTCGCACCATTTCGGCGCCTACTTTGAGATGTTCCGCCGTGACCGGGAACGCCTTTCGGATATCTATAAAAGAATGAACTATTGCCCGCTCGGCGCGGGGGCCCTTGCGGGGACCACCTATCCGCTGGACAGGGAGCTTACCGCGTCCCTGCTCGGATTTGACGGGCCGACGAGGAACAGCATGGACTCCGTCTCGGACCGGGACTACCTGATCGAGTTCCTTTCCGCCCTGTCCATGATCATGATGCATCTGTCCCGATTCTGCGAGGAGATCATTATCTGGAACACCGATGAGTACCGCTTTGTGGAGATCGATGACAGCTTCAGCACCGGCAGCAGCATCATGCCGCAGAAGAAGAACCCGGATATCGCGGAGCTGGTAAGGGGAAAGACCGGCAGGGTGTACGGGGCGCTGACCTCGCTGCTGACAACGATGAAGGGACTTCCTCTCGCGTACAACAAGGACATGCAGGAGGACAAGGAGGTCAGCTTCGACGCCATCGATACGGTGGAGGCCTGCCTGCGTCTCTTTACCGGGATGATCGATACCATGAAGTACCGCCGGGAAGTGATGGCCGCCTCCGCGACAGGCGGTTTTACGAACGCAACGGACGCTGCCGATTATCTGGTCAGGAAGGGAGTCCCCTTCCGCGACGCCCACGGGATCGTGGGACGGCTGGTGCTTGCCTGCATGGAGAAGGGCTGTGCGCTGGATGATCTTTCGCTCGATGAATTCAGGGAATTCTCCGATGTGATCGATACAGACATCTACGAGGCGATCTCCCTGGAGAGATGCGTGAAGGCGCGCGTGACGAAGGGAGGCCCGGGGCCGGAGGCGATGGAGCAGTACCTTGCGGGGTGCAGGGAGTACCTTGACAACCACCAGTTCGAAGCGTAAGGTTAGAAAGATAACAGGTCAGAGACAGAGCAGCGGAGGAAAGAGAGAATGGAAAAGAAGCTGAAAGTAGGTATTCTCGGAGCAACAGGCATGGTGGGACAGCGGTTCGTCACCCTGCTTGCGGAGCATCCGTGGTTTGAGATCACCGCTCTTGCGGCAAGCCCCAGGAGCGAGGGCAAGACATATGAGGAGGCTGTGGGCGGCCGCTGGAAGATGGAGGAGCCCATGCCCAAGAAGGTCCGCGGGATGAAGATCCTGAACGTCAACGACGTGGAGAAGGTCAGCAGCCTTGTCGACTTTGTGTTCTCCGCCGTCGATATGACAAAGGAGGAGATCCGCCGGATCGAGGAGCAGTACGCGAAGACGGAGACGCCGGTCGTCTCCAACAACAGCGCGCACCGCTGGACGCCGGACGTACCGATGGTCGTCCCGGAGATCAACGCGGATCATTTCGCGGTCATCGAAGATCAGAAAAAGCGCCTCGGGACAAAGAGAGGCTTCATTGCCGTAAAACCGAACTGCTCGATCCAGGGCTATGCCCCCGCGCTTGCCGCATGGCGTGAGTTTGAGCCGGCCGAGGTCGTGGTGACGACTTACCAGGCCATCTCGGGTGCCGGCAAGACCTTCAGGGACTGGCCGGAGATGGAGGGGAACGTCATTCCCTACATCGGCGGCGAGGAGGAGAAGAGCGAGAGAGAGCCGCTTCGTATCCTCGGCCATGTGGAGAACGGGGAGATCGTCTGCGCGAGCGAGCCGAAGATCACCTGCCAGTGCGTCCGCATCCCGGTGCTGAACGGCCACACCGCGGCCGTCTTTGTGCGCTTTAAAAAGAAACCCACGATCGAAGAGCTGAAGGAGAGCCTGATCTCCTTCAAGGGACTTCCTCAGGAGAGAGAGCTGCCGAGCGCGCCGAAGCAGTTCATCCATCTGCTGGAGGAGGATGACCGTCCGCAGGTAAGACTGGACGTGGATACCGAGAACGGCATGGCTGTCTCGATCGGCCGCCTTCGCGAGGACACGATCTATGACTACAAATTCATCGGCCTTGCGCACAATACCCTGCGCGGCGCCGCCGGCGGCGCTGTCCTCTGCGCGGAGTCTCTTGTCAGCCTTGGATATATCACAGCAAAAGCGTAAGTAAGATTTATAATGGAGATTTGAATGGGGAAATTTCTCTTCATTGCAGAGAAACCGAGCGTGGCCATGGAATTCGCGGCTGCGCTCGGCCAGCAAATGACCCGGCACGACGGTTACCAGGAATCGGAAAAGTACGTGGTGACATGGTGTGTGGGCCATCTCGTCACGATGAGTTATCCGGAGGTCTACGACGAGAAATATAAGCGCTGGAGTCTGCAGACCCTTCCTTTTATTCCGGACACCTTTCTGTATGAAGTCATTCCTTCTGTAAAAAAACAGTTTGATATCGTCAGTTCGCTTCTTCTTCGGGGGGACGTGGACGTGATATATGTGTGCACGGATTCCGGGCGCGAGGGGGAGTATATCTACCGCCTTGTCGCGCAGATGGCCGGCGTCGGGGACAAAAAGCAGAAAAGGGTCTGGATCGATTCACAGACAAAGGAGGAGATCCTGCGGGGGATCCGCGAAGCGAAGGACCTCTCGGAATATGATGATCTTGCGCACTCCGCGTACCTGCGCGCGCAGGAGGATTACCTGATGGGGATCAATTTCTCCCGCCTTCTGACGCTCAAGTACGGGAAAGAGGTGTCCGGATACCTCGGCAAGGACTACTGCAGCATCGCCGTGGGGCGCGTGATGACCTGCGTACTGGGCATGGTCGTGCGCCGCGAGCGGGAGATCCGGGATTTTATAAAGCAGCCCTTCTTCCGGGTGCTGAGCCGCCTTGGCGTGAGCGGGAGCCGCATCGAGGGCGAATTCCGCGCCGTGGAGGGATCGGCCTGGTTCGGATCGCCGGCCTTATATCGCGACAACGGATTTCGGGAGAGGAAGGACGCGGAGACGCTGATCGGACAGCTGCGCGCTGCGGATCCCTTCGAGGCGGTCGTCGTTTCCGCCGAGCGGAAAAAGGAAAAGAAAAACCCGCCGCTTCTTTATAATCTCGCGGAGCTGCAGAACGACTGCTCAAAGATGTTTAGGATCAGTCCGGACGAGACGCTGCGCATCGTGCAGGATCTGTATGAGAAAAAACTGGTCACCTATCCGCGCACGGACGCCAGAGTGCTCTCGAGCGCCGTGGCGAAGGAGATCAGAAAGAACCTGGAGGGCCTCACAAAATACACGCCGGCAGCGCAGGCGGCCGGGGAGATCCTTGCGGGGGAGGCCTGGAAGACGATCGGGAAGACCCGGTACACGGACGACAAACAGATCACGGATCACTATGCGATCATTCCGACGGGACAGGGCTTTTCGGCGCTCGGCTCCCTGCAGGGGCGCTCCCGCGGCGTCTATGAGCTGATCGTGCGGAGATTCCTCGGGATCTTCCTGCCGCCCGCGGTCTACCTGAAGGCGTCGCTGATCACGCAGATCGGACAGGAGAAATTCTTCACGAGCATGAAGGTGCTCCTGGAGGAGGGATACCTGAAGGTGGCAAAGCCGCCCGCGGCTGCCCGCAGGGGAGCGGGAGCGGCCGGTGAGGAAGGAGCCTCCCCGGAGGCGGACGGCCCCGGCGGGGACGAAGAAAAGCCCGGCGACGAGCAGCTGATCGAAGCCCTCTCGAAGCTCCGGAAAGGGAGCAGGCTCCCGATCGAGGACCTTTTCATCAAGGAGGGGGAGACGACGCCGCCCAAGCGGTACAGCTCCGGCTCGATGATCCTCGCGATGGAGAATGCCGGCCAGCTGATCGAGGACGAACAGCTCCGTGAGCAGATCCGCGGCAGCGGGATCGGAACCAGCGCGACCCGCGCGGAGATCCTGAAAAAGCTGGTGGGAAACGGATACCTGTCGCTGAATAAGAAAACACAGATCCTGACCCCGACACAGCTTGGGGAGATGATCTACGACGTGGTGAACGCCTCGCTGAGGCAGCTGCTCAATCCTGAGCTGACAGCCAGCTGGGAGAAGGGGCTGACCTATGTAGCGGAGGGGACCATCACGCCGGAGGAATATACAGAGAAACTAAACCGGTTCATCAGGACGAGGACGGAAGCGGTCCGCGGCCTTTTAAACCAGGGCATGCTGCGCGCCTGCTTCGACAAGACGGCGCAGTATTACAGGAAGGGAAGCCCCGGCGCGTCCGCCGGGAGAAGACGAAGGACATATGGCAAAAAGCAGGACGTATGATGAGAAGAGCATAACAGTGCTGGAGGGCCTTGAGGCTGTGCGCAGAAGGCCCGGCATGTATATCGGAAGCACCTCCCGCAAGGGCCTGAACCATCTCGTTTACGAGATCGTTGACAATGCGGTGGACGAACATCTGGCAGGGCACTGCAGCAGCATCTTCGTCGCCCTTGAGGCGGACGGAACGGCGCTGGTGGAGGACGACGGCCGCGGCATCCCGGTGGGCATGCATGAAAAGGGCATGCCGGCGGAGCGGCTCGTCTTTACGACCCTCCACGCCGGCGGTAAATTTGACGACACGGCCTACAAGACCAGCGGCGGTCTGCACGGCGTCGGCTCCTCGGTGGTGAACGCCCTCTCCACCTGGCTGGATGTGGAGATCTCCCGCGACGGACAGATCTGGCACGACCGCTATGAGCGCGGCAAGCCCGTGCTCGACCTGGAGGACGGACATCTGCCCGTGCTCGGGAAGACAAGGAAGACCGGCACGAAGGTCCGCTTCCTGCCGGATCCCGAGATCTTTGAGGTCGTCCGCTTTTCCTCGGAGGATATCGCGAGCCGCCTCCATGAGACCGCTTACCTCAATCCCACGCTGAAGATCACCTTTGAGGACCGCAGGCAGACGCCGGCGGTGCACAGTGAGTTTTACGAGCCGGACGGGATCACGGGCTACATCCGCGATATGAATCGCACGAACGAGGCGGTCTGTCCGCCCATCTACTTCCAGGGGAGCAGCGAGGGGATCCTCGTCGAGTGCGCCTTCCAGTATGTGAACGAATTCCATGAGAGCGTGCTCGGGTTCTGCAACAATATCTACAACGCCGAGGGCGGCACGCACCTGACGGGCTTCAAGACCGCGTTTACGCAGGTCATGAACACCTACGCGAGAGACCTGGGGATCCTCAAGGATAAAGATCCCAACTACACCGGCGCGGACGTCCGCAACGGCATGACGGCGGTCATCTCCATCCGCCATCCGGATCCGAGCTTCGAGGGACAGACGAAGACGAAGCTCGACAACCAGGACGCGGCGCGCGCGGTCTCCAAGGTCACCTCGGAGGAGGTCGTGCTCTTCTTTGACAAGCATCTCGAGACCTTAAAGCAGGTCCTTTCCTGCGCGGAGCGCGCGGCAAAGATCCGGCGGTCCGAGGAGAAGGTCAAGACCAACCTGCTCTCAAAGCAGAAGTATTCCTTTGACAGCAACGGAAAGCTCGCCAACTGCGAGAGCCGGACGCCCGAGAAATGCGAGATCTTTATCGTAGAGGGTGATTCCGCCGGCGGTTCCGCGAAGATGGCGAGGGACCGCAGCACCCAGGCGATCCTTCCGATCCGCGGAAAGATCCTGAACGTCGAGAAGGCGAGCATCGACAAGGTCCTCGCCAACGCGGAGATCAAGACGATGATCAACGCCTTCGGCTGCGGATTCTCGGAGGGCTACGGCAACGACTTTGATATTTCAAAGCTCCGCTACAACAAGATCGTGATCATGGCGGATGCGGACGTGGACGGCGCGCATATCAGCACCCTGCTGCTCACGCTGTTCTACCGGTTCATGCCGGAGCTGATCTACGAGGGCCATGTGTATATCGCGATGCCTCCGCTCTACAAGGTCATTCCTTCCCGCGGGGAGGGAGAGTACCTGTACGACGACACAGCCCTTGAGAAATACCGCAGGACGCACAAGGGATCCTTTACACTGCAGCGGTACAAGGGACTCGGCGAGATGGATGCCGGGCAGCTCTGGGAGACGACGCTCAACCCGGAGACCCGTGTGCTGAAAAAAGTCGAGATCGAGGACGCGCGCATGGCGTCCGACGTGACGGAAATGCTGATGGGCAACGACGTGCCTCCGCGCAAGGCGTTCATCTATGAGCACGCGCAGGACGCGCTGCTGGACGTCTGAGCCGGGATCGGGGAAGGAACAGAAAATGGAAGAGAAGATTATCCGGACAGAATATTCGGAGATCATGCAGAAATCATATATCGATTACGCGATGAGCGTGATCGTCTCCCGCGCGCTGCCTGACGTGCGGGACGGCCTCAAGCCGGTGCAGAGGAGGACCCTCTATGACATGCACGAGCTGGGGCTGCGCCATGACAGACCCTACAGAAAGAGCGCGAGGATCGTCGGTGATACGATGGGTAAATACCATCCGCACGGCGACAGCTCGATCTACGGGGCCCTGGTGGTGCTGACACAGGACTTCAAGATGGGCGTGCCCCTGGTGGACGGCCACGGCAATTTCGGCTCCATCGAGGGCGACGGCGCAGCCGCGATGCGATACACCGAGGCAAGGCTGCAGAAAATAACAGAGGATATGTTCCTGGCGGACCTGGATAAGGACGTCGTGGATTTCGGGCCCAACTTTGACGAGACCGAGAAGGAGCCGCTGGTACTTCCGGCCAGGTTCCCGAACCTTTTGGTCAACGGCTCGGAGGGCATCGCCGTCGGTATGGTGACGAGCATCCCGCCCCACAACCTGGGGGAGGTCATCGACGCTGTGATCGCCCTGATCGAGAAGGGCGACCTGACCGACGAAGAACTGATGGAGATCATCCCGGGGCCGGACTTCCCGACCGGCGGGATCGTGACGAACAAGGACGAGCTCGCGGAGATCTACCGCACCGGGACCGGAAAGATCCGCGTCCGCGGAAAGGTGGAAGTCGAGCAGGCCAGAGGCGGGAAGACGCGCCTGGTCATCACCGAGATCCCCTACACCATGCTGGGCGCCAATATCGGAAAATTCCTGAACGATATCGCCGCGCTCGCGGAGACCAAAAAAGCGCCGGATATCACGGACATCTCCAACCAGTCCTCGAAGGACGGGATCCGGATCGTGCTGGAGCTGCGCAAGGGCGCGGACATTGAGAACCTGAAGAACCTTCTCTACAAAAAGACGCGTCTGGAAGATACCTTCGGCGTGAACATGCTGGCGGTATCGGACGGCAGGCCCGAGACGCTCAGCCTTCGCGCCATCCTTGACAGCCATATCGATTTCCAGTTTGAGGTGGCGACCCGCAAGTACCGCACGCTCCTTGACCGCGAGACCAAAAGGAGCGAGGTGCAGGAGGGCCTGATCAAAGCCGTCGATATCATCGACCTGATCATCGAGATCCTGCGCGGCAGCAGGAACCAGAAGCAGGTCAGGGACTGCCTCATCCGCGGCGAGACGGAGGGCATCAAATTCAAGTCCGCGGCCTCCAAAAAGCTTGCCGCGAAGCTGCGGTTTACAGAGACGCAGGCCGACGCGATCCTCGATATGCGCCTCGCGAAGCTGATCGGGCTGGAGCTGGAAGCGCTGATCAAAGAGCACGAGGAGACGGAAAAGAAGATCCTCGAATACAGGGACATCCTGGACAATTACAGCTCCATGGCGGCGGTGATCGTCAAAGACTTAAAGCAGGTGAAAAAAGAGTTCGCGGTCCCCAGGCGCACACAGATCGTGAATGCCGAGACCGCGGAGGTGAAGGAAGAGGTGCAGGAGGACTTTGCCGTCGCCGTTCTGATGGACCGCTTCGGCTATGTGAGAGCCGTTGACGAGACCGTCTTCGAGCGCAACAGGGAGGCGGCCGAGTCGGAGAACCGGCTGGTGCTCCACTGCATGAACAGCTCCGTCCTCTGCGTCTATACGGACGTGGGAAGGCAGCACCTTCTGAAGGTGTCGTCCATCCCGTTCGGCAAATTCAGGGACAAGGGGACGCCCATCGATAATCTCTGCAACTACGACAGCGCGGAGGAGAACATCGTCTCGATCTTCCCCTCGGACGCTTTCCCGGAGGAGGGCTCCATGCTCCTCTTCGCGACAAAGAATGGTTTTGTCAAGCGTGTTGAGCCGGCGGAATTCGCCCTCTCGAGAAAAACGATCGCAGCGGCGAAGCTCCAGGACGGGGACAAAGTCATCGCCATCATTCCGGTCACCGGGGAAGACGGCCGCGTCGTACTGGAGACGCGGGGGGGCTATCTGCTGAAGCTGAACGTCGCCGATATCCCCGTTAAAAAGAAAACGGCGCTGGGCGTGCAGGGCATCCGGCTGACCTCCGGGGACAGCCTGGCCGCTGTCTACGACCTTGCCGCGGATCCTTCCGCGCAGATCGAAGTGGGCGGGAAGACGGTGGAGCTCGGAAAGCTCCGCACCGGAAGCCGCGCGACGCGCGGGAGCAGGCCGAAATAACAAGCAGGTTTTGTAGAGCGAAAGGAGACTACGGAATCTGAAAAACAGGATCTATGCATTTGCGGCGGGAGCCCTTCTCGCAGCTGCTATTTTTCCGCAGACTTTAGCAGCGGCGGAGCACACGACTTCCTTCGGGGCGCCCGTGCCGCAGGAAGAGACGGCCGCCGAAACCGGCAGTGAGACCGGGACGACATCCTTCGGGATGCCCGGGAATGAGCCCGGGGAGGAACCCGGAGAGGAGCCCGGGGAGGAGCCGGGAACGGTCTTTGAACCCGGCACCGGACAGACCGCCTATGATCTGTCACTTTCCATTGACGGACAGGATTATGTTTTCCCGATGAGCATCGGGGAGTTTACAGCCCTCGGGTGGACGTTTGAAGAGCTGTCCGGAGACGATGTGACCCCCGGCTCTTATACCTACGGCTACGCGCAGAAGGAGGGCGGCTCATCCTCCGGCGAGGCCACAGTCCGGCTCACGAACTTTGACATCAACAGCCTGCCCCCGGAAGAATGCATGGTGGCAGGGCTCGAGATCGACAGCTCCCATTTTGAGTCCGGGGAGGATGCTCCCGTCACCGCCGGAGGGCAGATCGTGCTCGGCGTATCCGGCGAGGAGGAGATCAAAGAAAAGTACGGCGAGCCGACCTATGATTATGCCTCAGACTATCTCATCCGGTTCGATTACAGCGAAGATTATACGCGGACCGTTTCCTTTGAGATCGATCCGGAAAGCGGCGCTGTGAGTAAGATCAGCGTCACGGACTTTACCGAGCCGGAAGATTTTGTAAAAGGCGAGCCTTCGGATGAAGTGCCCGCGGAGGTGGAGGCTTACGAGCGCCCCGAAGCGCTCGGAGATGACCTCTTCTCCTACAACTTTGCCTTCGGCGGGAATCTGTATGCGTTCCCGGTGCCCGTCAGCGCGCTTGAAGCGGACGGATGGGTCGTGAACGAAGAAAACTCCGATCCCTATATCAAAGCGGAATCCTACGGCTGGGTCAGCCTCGAAAACGCGGACGGAGACAGCATCTACGAGCTCGCGAACAACTTTGCGTCCTACGCCACCTCTCCCTCCAACTGCTGGCTGACCTCCCTGAGCGCCGGCGGCATGGGGACCGAGAATGTCTCCCTGGAACTCCCCGGAGGGATCGGGACCGGAATGAGAGGGGAAGATCTCCTTGAGGCTCTGGAAGCGGCCGGCTATGAATATGAGCTGGATGACTCCCTGGAGTATTTTACAACGGTGGACGTGCGGGAAGAGAACTACAACGGCTACACCTTCTACATCGCTTCCGACAACTCGCCCCTGGCAAAGCCGGGCACGGTGTACCAGGTCAATATCATGAACTACAGCGGAGAGTAAAAAAGCGCTTGCATTTTGCAAAACAGAGCGCTATACTACAAAAAGACTGAATACTGTAAACAAAGAAGAACGGGTGCAAACCCGTTCTTCTTGTGTGATGAGGATT
Source organism: uncultured Lachnospiraceae bacterium (assembly GCA_905235435.1). Classification (GTDB taxonomy): domain Bacteria; phylum Bacillota; class Clostridia; order Lachnospirales; family Lachnospiraceae; genus CAMOKZ01. The sequence goes on along the minus strand of CAJOLD010000008.1, from coordinate 2,923 downwards.
TTTTCCTGAATTCCGAACAGGAGGAGAGATGAGCAGGAGAGAGACCTACGAACAGAAAGCCACCGCGCTGATTCTTCCCATCATTGAGGAGATGCGGTTTGAGCTGGTCGACGTTGAATACGTCAAAGAGGGAGGCACCTGGTACCTGCGGGCGTACATCGACAAGCCCGGGGGGATCACCGTGGATGACTGCGAGGCTGTCAGCCGCAGGTTCAGCGACCTGCTTGACGAGGAGGACTTCATCGAGGACTCCTATGTGATGGAGGTCAGTTCTCCGGGGCTGGACCGTCCGCTGAAGAAGGACAGCGACCTTCAGCGCAGCATCGGCCGGGAAGTGGACATCAAACTTTTCCGCCCCATTGACGGACAGAAGGAGCTGACCGGAACATTGCTGGCCTATTCCAAAGAGAACCTCACGATCGGGTTCGGAGAGGAAGACAGGACAGAAATACCGAGAGAGATGATCGCGCTTGTGCGCCTTTCATTTGACTTTTAAGGAGGAGGAACCATGAATATCGATTTTTTCGATGCGCTCGCTGATCTCGTAAAAGAGAAGAACATCAGTGAAGAGAAGCTGCTGGAGATCATTAAGACTTCTCTTGAGGACGCGTGCAGAAAGCACTACGGAAGGCCGGAGCTTTCCAATGTCGTTGTGGACCTTGTCCCCGGGGACGGGATCTTCGACATCTACCTGCAGAAGCAGGTGGCCGATGAGGTGGAGGATCCGCTCACGCAGATCAGCGTAGAGGAGGCCAAAAAGCTCAATGCCAATTACGAGACCGGCGATCTCGTGCGGGTGGACATCCCCACGAAGGAGTTCGGCAGGATCGTGGCCATGAACGCGAAGGGCACCATCCTCCAGAGGATCCGCGAGGAAGAGCGGCACGCGCTTTATTATCAGTACTATGAGAAGGAACACACCGTTGTTACGGGCGTCGTACAGCGTTATGTGGATAAGAACGTCAGCGTCAATCTCGGAAAGGTCGACGCGATCCTCAACGAGAAGGAGATGATCCGCGGAGAGACCTTCTATCCGACGCAGCGCATCAAGGTCTACGTCACGGAAGTCAAAGACACCTCCAAGGGCCCGCTCATCCTGGTCTCCAGGACCCATCCGGAGCTGGTCCGCCATCTCTTCGAGCAGGAGGTCACTGAGGTCCGGGACGGCATCGTGGAGATCCGCAGCATCGCCAGGGAGCCCGGCAGCAGAAGCAAGATGGCCGTCTCCTCCGTCGATGAGAACGTGGATCCGGTCGGCGCCTGCGTCGGCCTTAACGGTTCGCGCGTAAACGCCGTCGTCGCCGAGCTCGGCGGTGAAAAGATCGATATCATCAACTGGGATGACAACCCCGGCTACCTGATCGAGAACGCGCTCAGCCCGGCAAAGGTCATCTACGTGATGGCCGACGCGGAAGAGAAGACCGCAACGGTCGTTGTTCCCGACTACCAGCTCTCGCTGGCGATCGGCAAGGAAGGCCAGAACGCGAGGCTTGCAGCCCGCCTTACCGGCTTCAAGATCGATATCGAGAGCGAGACGGAAGCCCGCGAGAAGGGCGACCTGCTCGAGTACGAGAGCGATTATTACGATGAAGAAGAATACTACGGCGACTATGCCGACGGCGAATACTACGAAGGTGAGTATGCCGAGGGCGAATACGCCGAGGGCGAATATGCCGAAGGTGAGTACGCCGAAGGTGAGTACGCCGAAGGTGACTACGCCGAAGGTGAGTATGCCGCTGAGGAAACTGTTCCGGAGGATGAAGGGACACCCGAAGGCGGGCAGGAGTAGATATGGGACAGGCAAAGCATTTGCCCGAGCGGAGATGCGCAGGCTGCCGTGAACTGAAGGATAAAAAAGATCTTGTGAGAGTGATCCGCACGCAGGAGGGGGACGTCCTGGTCGATCTGACCGGCCGCAAAAACGGCCGCGGCGCCTATCTCTGCAGAAAGCAGGAATGCTTTGAGAAGGCGGTCCGGACAAAGAGCCTGGAGCGTGCACTGAAAGCGGCTGTGCCGCAGGAGGTCTTAAGTGACCTCGAGAAGGAGATCAGAGCAGTTGAAAAATGATGCAGTACTCTCGCTGCTATCCCTTGCCGCGAAGGCGGGGAAGGCAGTCAGCGGGGGATACCGGACGGAAGAGACCGTTAAGGGCGGAAAGGCAAAGCTCGTTGTGGCGGCGCAGGATGCTTCCGAAGGTTCCCTCAAAAAGATCCGGGACATGTGCAGTTACTACGAAGTGCCGCTCCTTCTGTACGGAGTCAGGGAAGACCTCGGCAGAAGCGTGGGAAAAGAGTTAAGGACATCCGTCGTGCTGACGGATGAGGGATTCGCCCGGGCAGTCCTCCGAAAGGCAGAAGGCGCCGGAGAACTGTCAGAGAAGCAGAAAGGAGCGATGGACCGGTATGGGAAAGATCAGAGTATATGAACTTGCCAGGGAGACCGGCAGGGACAATAAGGATATCCTGGACGCCATGGAAGCAATGGGCGTTCACGGAAAGAGCCATATGAGTACTGTCGATGATGATTTGGTAGAAAAAGTAAGGAGTCGTTTCGTGAACAAACCTGAAACTGAAGTGAAGAAGGCAGAAAATAACGAAGTGAAGCCGGCGGCGCCCGCTCCCGCCCAAAAGGACGAGAGCGCGAAGCCCGCGAAGGAGCAGAGCGCGGCGGGACCGGCGGACGCGGAAGCGAAACCGAAAAAGAAGAATATCATTCAGGTCTTCAGACCGCAGAACAGCCGCACGGGCATGCTGAAACCGGGACAGAGGCCCGGAACGCAGAGGCCCCCGCAGGCACGTCCGGGCGCAAGACCCGTAAGGCCCGGCGCACGTCCCGGCGCGGCTCCCGCGCAGGGAAGGCCCGTAAGACCTGCCGGGCAGGCAGCCCCGCAGGGCGCGCCAAGACCGGCCGCAGCGGCTCATCC
>CAJOLD010000007.1 GCA_905235435.1 uncultured Lachnospiraceae bacterium | reverse complement strand
GTGGAGCTCGAGGGAGAGCCGCTGGATGAGAAGCAGCTGGATCTGATCTACCGGCTGAAGACGGGGAGGCTGATCGAGGCGTCCCTGATGACCGGCGCCATCCTCGCGGGCGCTTCGGACGAAGACGCCGCGCGCATGGAGCAGGTGGGAGAGGCAGTCGGGCTCGCCTTCCAGATCCGGGACGACATCCTGGATATCACCGGGACGGACGAGGTCATCGGCAAGCCGGTCCACAGCGATGAAAAGAACGCAAAGACCACCTGGGCCATTTTGTACGGCACGGACACTGCCGCCAAGGCGGCGGATGAACTGACTAAGAAGGCAGTCCGGCTGCTGGACGGGGCGGGCGCCTCCGATCCCTTCCTGCGGGAGCTGATCCTCCGGCTGGCAAGGAGACAGTTCTGAGGTAGATAAATGATACTTGAACAGATAAAGAAGACGGGCGATGTCAAAAAGATCGACCGGGACGACCTTCCACTCCTCGCGGAGGAGATCCGGGAGTTCCTGATCAGTTCGATCAGCGAGACGGGCGGACATCTGGCATCCAACCTGGGGGTCGTGGAGCTTACGATCGCCCTGCATCGGGTGCTGGACCTGCCGGAGGACAAGCTGATCTGGGACGTCGGACACCAGTCCTATACCCACAAGCTCCTGACCGGGAGAAAGGAAGGCTTCGGACAGCTGAGACGCTACGGGGGCATGAGCGGCTTCCCCAAGAGGAGGGAGAGCAGCAGCGACGCCTTCGAGACGGGGCACAGCTCCACGTCCATCTCCGCCGGCCTCGGGTTCGCGAGGGCCAGGGATCTTCGCGGGGAGAACTATAAGGTCGTCTCCGTGATCGGGGACGGCTCCCTGACGGGCGGCATGGCCTACGAGGCGCTCAACAATGCCTCCCAGCTGGGAAGCAATTTTATCATCGTACTGAACGACAACCAGATGTCGATCTCGGAGAACGTGGGAGGCCTTTCCGCCTACCTCGGTTCCATCCGTACCGCCGACGCGTACACGAACCTGAAGGCGGGCGTGGAACAGGCGCTCGGAAGGATCCCCGTTGTCGGCCAGTCTGTTGTGGAGGGGCTCCGCAGCACCAAGAACGGCCTGAAGCAGATGATCATTCCGGGCATGTTCTTTGAAGATCTGGGGATCACATACCTCGGCCCGGTGGACGGGCATGATATCGCCGCGACGGAGCGCGCCCTTCAGGACGCGAAGAAGGTAAAGGGGCCTGTCGTGGTCCATGTGCGCACGGTCAAAGGAAAGGGCTATCCGCCCGCGGAGCGCCATCCGGACCGTTTCCACGGCGCCGAGCCCTTTGTCATCGAGACCGGCCAGCCGAAAAAGAAACGCACGAAACCTTCCTACACGGATGTGTTCGCGGATGCCGTCTGCAGGGAAGCCGCCGCCAATGAGGCGCTTGTCGCGGTCACGGCCGCCATGGCCGGAGGCACGGGGCTTGAAAAGTTTTCCAGGATGTATCCGGACCGGTTCTTTGATGTCGGCATCGCGGAGGAGCACGCCGTGACCTTTGCCGCCGGGATGGCAGCCGGAGGCCTGCGGCCCGTCGTTGCCGTCTATTCCTCCTTCCTGCAGAGAGGTTTCGACCAGGTCATCCATGACGTCTGCCTCCAGAATCTGCCCGTCGTCTTCGCGGTCGACAGGGCGGGGCTTGTCGGGAGCGACGGAGAGACCCACCAGGGCCTCTTTGATCTGTCCTACCTTTCCATGATCCCGAATCTCTGCGTGATGGCGCCGAAGAACGGCTGGGAGCTGCGCAGGATGCTTCGCTTTGCCCTGCAGCAGGACGGCCCCTGCGCGATCCGCTATCCGCGCGGCGAGGCCTGCGAGCTGATGAGCGAGTGGAAGGCGCCCGTTGAAATGGGAAAGGCGGAGATCATCTACGACGAGACGGACATTGCGCTGATCGCCGCGGGCAGCATGGTGGAGACGGCCTATGAGGTGAGGAGAAAACTGCGGGAGGCAGGCTTTTCCTGCTCGCTGATCAATGCCCGCTTTATCAAGCCGCTCGACGAGGAGACCATCCTGCGGTGCGCGGCGGATCACAGGCTGATCGTAACGCTTGAGGAGAATGTGCGCAGAGGCGGCTTCGGCGATGCCGTGGCGGATCTGCTTGAGGAGACGGGAACAGATGTGCGCGTCGTGCAGATCGCGCTTCCCGACGACTATATCGAACACGGGAGCGTGGAGACGCTGCGCCGCGAGACCGGGATCGATGCGGAGAGCATCTTCCGGCAGATCACCGCGGAGGCGATCGAGTTTCGGCGCCCGGAAAGGAACTGAGAGATCATATGAAGGAGAGACTGGACGTCCTGCTTGTCTCGCGCGGACTCGCGCAGTCAAGAGAGAAAGCCAGGGCGGTCATTATGGCCGGGCAGGTCTATGTAAACGGACAGAAGGAGGACAAGGCGGGCTCCGCCTTTGACGAGGAGGCGCAGATCGAGGTGCGCGGCCCCGTCCTGCGATATGTGAGCAGGGGCGGCCTCAAACTCGAGAAGGCACTGGCCGCGTTCCCGGTGAGCACAGAGGGAAAGGTCTGCATGGACGTAGGCGCGTCCACCGGCGGATTTACGGACTGCATGCTCCAGAACGGAGCGGTCAGAGTGTACGCCGTGGACGTCGGCAGGGGCCAGCTGGACTGGAAGCTGCGGGAGGATCCGCGGGTCGTCTGCATGGAGAAGACGAACATCCGCTACCTGACGCCCGACCGGGTCCCGGAGAGACCGGTCTTTGCGTCGGTGGACGTATCCTTTATCTCCCTGACAAAGGTGCTGCCGCCGCTTCGGGAGCTGCTCGCCGAAGAGGCGGATGTGGTCTGCCTGATCAAGCCGCAGTTTGAGGCGGGCAGGGAAAAGGTCGGCAAGAAGGGCGTTGTCCGCGATCCCGCCGTCCATACGGACGTGATCGAAAAGACGGAAGCGTTCGCAAAGGAGAGCGGCTTTGACGTGCGCGGACTGACCTGGTCCCCGGTCAAGGGACCGGAGGGAAATATCGAATATCTGGTATGGCTGACGAGAGGAAAGGAAGCGGACGGCTCCGCCTGCCCGGAGGATCCGGAGCAGGTGGTGCGGCTTGCCCACCTCGAGCTTGACGGAGGCGGCGCATGAAGAATTTTTACATCATTACGAACGAAGAAAAGGACCCCGGACTTGCGCTGACCGAAGAGATCCGCCGCCATTTAGTCTCGCGCGGCTGCGTCTGCGCGGTGAGGGGGACGGCGAAGATCCCGGACAGGGAGAGATCCTACCGGTACACGGACGCCGGGAAGATCCCGGAGGGCGTGGACTGCGTCCTTGTCCTCGGGGGAGACGGGACACTGCTGCAGGCATCGAGGGATCTGGTCGGGACCGGGCTTCCGCTGCTGGGCATCAACCTCGGCACGATGGGCTTTCTCGCGCAGATCGACCGGGAAGGGATCTATGACGCCCTGGGCCGGCTGCTCTCCGGAAAGTATTCCGTTGAGGAGCGGATGATGCTGGACGGTATTGTCACCGGCGGCGACGGGAGAGAGACAAAGGACCTGGCGCTCAACGATATCGTCATCATGCGCAGGGGGAAGATGCATCTGGTCGAACTGAAGATCAGTGTGGACGGCTCCTACCTGTGCACCTACCGCGCGGACGGGATCATCGCGTCGACGCCGACAGGCTCCACCGGATACAGTCTTTCCGCCGGAGGGCCGGTCATATCGCCCGCGGCCTCGCTCATCCTGCTGACGGCCGTCGCGCCGCACACGCTCAATTCGCGCCCGGTGGTCCTGCCGGACGATGTGAAGGTGACGGTGGAGATCGGCGGCAGAGGAGAGACGGCAGTCAGTTTTGACGGCGATCCGGAGATTCCGCTTTCGCCGGGCAGCCGTATCGAGATAACATGCTCCGCGCTGAAGACAAGGCTGATCCGCATCAACGAGACCAGCTTTGTGGAACAGCTGCGGAATAAGATGAAGTGAGAAAGGCGGGAAGAGAATGAAGATCGACAGGCACGCCAGGATCCTTGAACTGATCAGCCAGTATGACATCGAGACCCAGGAGGAACTGGTCGAGCACCTCAACAGGGAGGGGCTGAAAGTCACGCAGGCAACGATCTCCAGGGATATCCGCGCGCTTGGACTGACGAAGGTCCAGGCGGGCGCGGGAAAGCAGAAATACGCCCCCGTCCAGACAGGCACGGCGGAGATGAATGACAAGTACCTGCGGGTCCTGCGGGACGGCTTCGTCTCCATGGAAATGGCGCAGAACATCCTTGTGGTCAAGACCGTATCCGGGATGGCCATGGCGGTGGCGGCGGCCATCGACGCCATGCACTGGCCGCAGGTGGCCGGCTGCATCGCCGGTGATGACACGATCATGTGCGCGGTCAAAAGCGCAAAAGAAACTCCGGAAGTGATGGACCAGATCCGCAGGATCGTACAGTAGAGTCCCCCCGGGAGAGAGCGGGTAAAGGAAATGCTGCTGAGCATTCATGTGAAAAATATGGCGCTGATCCGTGAGGAGGAGGTCTCCTTCGGCCCCGGGCTGAACATCCTGACCGGGGAAACGGGCGCGGGCAAATCCATCCTGATCGGCGCGGTCAATGTGGCGCTCGGAAACGGAAATTTCAAGGATTACGTTCCGGAGGGAGCGGAGTACGCTCTCGTCGAGCTCGTCTTTGAGACGGACCGGGAGCGGGTGCTTGAAAAAATGAAAGAGCTGGATATCCCGGAGGATGACGGTCTGATCGTTCTCTCCAGGAGCTTCCGCGGAGGGCGCAGTGTGAACCGGATCAACGGGGAGACCGTGAGCCTTGCCGCGCTCAGGGAGATGGCCGGAGAGCTCATCGATATCCACGGACAGAACGCGAACCAGGAGCTTCTTCGCGCGAAGAACCACCTGCACATCCTCGACGAATTCGCGGGCGAAGCCGCCTCCTCCCTTCTGGGAGAGGCCGCCGCTGCCTATGCCGAGATGAGGAGCGCAGCAAGGGAGCTTGAAGGAGCGCTGGAGGCGGAAAAGGACAGGGGCCGCAGGGCCGATCTTCTCACCTATGAGATCGACGAGATCGAACAGGCGGCGCTGACGGAGGGAGAGGACGAAGAGCTGGAGAAAAAGTTCCGTCTTCTTTCGAACGGACAGAAGATCATGGAGTCTCTTCAGGCTGCAAGCCGCCAGATCAGTGAGGACGGCGGCGCCTCCGAGCAGATCGGTCATGCCGCGCGCAGCCTGCTCGAAGTGAGCGGACTCGATGAGCGGCTGGACGAGCTGGCGGGTGAGCTCTCGGAGATCGAATCCATGATGGACGACCTTGGCAGGGGACTGGCCGGTTATCTGGACGACTTCTCGTATGATGAGAGAGAATTCGCGCAGACGGGGGAGCGGCTGGACCTGATCAACCGTCTGAAGAATAAGTACGGCAGGACGATCGGCGAGATCCTCTCGTACAGGGACAGACAGCAGGAGGAGCTTGAAAAGCTTCAGAACTACGAGGCGTATCTGGAGGAGCTGCGCGAAAAGCTTGCGCGCGCGCAGAAGCGCTATGACGAGGCGGCGGATGCCCTCACAAAGCTCCGTACCGGGTCGGCGCCCCTGCTTGCGGAGCGCATGAGGGCTTCCCTGGAAGACCTGAATTTCCCGGAGGTCCGCTTTGAGGTGAGCATCTCGCCTCTGCCGGAGCCTTCCGCGTCCGGAAAAGACAGTGTGCGCTTTATGATCAGCCTGAACCCCGGCGTCCCGCTCCGTCCTCTGGAGGAAGTGGCATCCGGCGGCGAGCTGTCCAGGATCATGCTGGCGATCAGGGCCGTCATGGCGGATCAGGATCAGACCGATTCGCTGATCTTCGACGAGATCGATACAGGCATCAGCGGCCGGACCGCGCAGAAGGTCTCTGAAAAAATGGCGGTGATCTCCGCCTCCAGACAGGTCATCTGCATCACGCATCTCGCGCAGATCGCGGCGATGGCGGACCGGCATATGGCGATCGAAAAGGCTGTGGGCGGCGGGCAGACCGTCACGCACATCCGTCCGCTGTCGGGGGAGGAGAGCCTTGAGGAGCTCGCCCGCATCCTCGGCGGCGCGCAGATCACCGAGAAGGTGTATGAGAACGCCTCGGAGATGAAGACGATGGCGGACAATATAAAAGAAGAATGCAGGAAGAACAGGGGAAGGGAGTGAGACGATGGGTCTGGTATATACCGACGATGAGGAATTCCATCTGAAGATCAGAAAAGGAGACGTGGGACGCTATGTCCTTCTCTGCGGGGATCCCGGGCGCTGCGAAAAGATCGCGCAGTACTTTGACGCCCCTGCCTTTGTCGGATCGAACCGGGAATATACGATCTGGTCCGGGACGCTGCTTGGAGAGAAGGTCAGCGTCTGCAGCACGGGGATCGGCGGCCCTTCGACGGCGATCGCGGTGGAGGAGCTCGTCCACTGCGGCGCGGATACGTTTATCCGTGTGGGTACCTCCGGCGGCATGGCCGTGGACGTCAAAGGCGGCGACCTGGTGATCGGGACAGCCGCGATCCGCATGGAGGGGACCACGAAGGAGTACGCGCCGGATGAATATCCCGCGGTGGCGGATCACGAAGTCGTGAGCGCGCTGGTCGAGGCGGCGAAGACGGTGCCGCAGACGGCGCACGTCGGCGTGCTCCAGTGCAAGGACAGTTTTTACGGTCAGCACGATCCGGATTCCATGCCTGTGGGCACCGCGCTGAAGGGAAAATGGGACGCCTGGGTCCGCTGCGGAGCGCTCGCGAGCGAGATGGAATCCGCGGCGCTGTTCATCGTCAGCAGCGTGCGGCGGGTCCGCGCCGGCAGCATCATGGCTGTGTTCGCGAACCAGACCAGGAGAGAGCTCGGCCTGGATGATCCGAAGAATTACGATACGGACGCGGCGATCCGCGTCGCCGTGGAGGCCATGCGCATCCTGATCGGCCGCGAATCGGCAAATTAAACTGGGAATCCATGCTTTTCAAGGGACTGTATTTACGGTATAATAAATCCATAAAAATGTTCCTGAAGAACGGACCGGGACATCCCCCGGATGTGCCGGCAGACAGGGAGGTATGTGAACTATGAAAAAAATCGTATTTATCTCGTCGGAAGGGGTCCCGTTCATAAAGACAGGCGGACTTGCCGACGTGGTCGGCTCTCTGCCCAAGTGTTTCAACAAGGAAGAATACGACTGCCGGGTCATCCTGCCGAAATACATGTGCATTTCCGAGGAGTGGAAGTCCAAAATGAGCTACGTGACCCACTTCTATATGGATCTCGCCTGGAGGTCGCAGTACGTGGGCATCCTTCAGACAGAGTACGAGGGAGTGACCTACTATTTCATCGATAACGAGTACTATTTCGCAGGCCCGAAACCTTACGGGAATATCTATCAGGATATCGAAAAGTTCGCGTTCTTCTCAAAGGCCGCGCTGTCGGCCCTCCCGGTCATCGGCTTCAAGCCGGACATCGTGCATGTGCACGACTGGGAGACGGGACTCATCCCCGTTTATCTCAAGGATAAATTCCACGAGGGAGAATTCTTCCGCGATATGAAGTCCGTGATCACCATCCACAACCTCAAGTTCCAGGGCATCTGGGACATGAAGACGGTCAAGGATATCACAGGGCTTCCCGCTTACTATTTCGCGCCGGACAAACTGGAAGCCTACGGCGACGCCAACTACCTGAAGGGCGGCATCGTCTATGCGGACAGAGTGACGACGGTCAGTGAGACCTACGCGGAGGAGATCAAGACCCCGTTCTACGGCGAGCGCCTTGACGGGCTGATGAGGGCACGCTCGAACGTCCTCTCCGGAATCGTCAACGGCATCGACTATGATGAGTATGATCCCGAGACAGACAAGCTGATCGAGAAGAACTACAGCGCCCGCACCTTCCGCAAGGAAAAGATCAAGAACAAGAGAGCGCTGCAGAAGGAGCTGGGCCTCGAGCAGGACGACAGGAAGTTCATGATCGGCATCGTCTCCAGGCTGACGGACCAGAAGGGCTTCGACCTGATCGCGTACATGATGGACGAGATGTGCCAGCTCGACGTGCAGTTCGTGGTGCTCGGCACCGGCGAGGAGCGGTACGAGAACATGTTCCGCCACTTCGCGTGGAAGTATCAGGGCAAGGTCTCCGCGAACATCTATTATTCGGACCAGCTCTCCCACAAGATCTACGCCGCCTGCGACGCGTTCCTCATGCCTTCGCTGTTCGAGCCGTGCGGACTCTCCCAGCTGATGAGCCTGCGCTACGGCACCGTCCCGATCGTCAGGGAGACGGGCGGCCTGAAGGACACCGTGGAGCCCTACAACGAATACGAGAGCACCGGCACGGGCTTCTCGTTCGCGAACTACAACGCGCATGAGATGCTCTACACCGTGAAGTACGCGATGGATGTCTTCTACAACCGGAAGCGCGAGTGGAACAAGATCATCGACCGCGGCATGGCGAAGGATTTCTCCTGGAGCACGTCCGCCCGCAAGTACGAACAGCTCTATGACGAGCTTCTCGGCTGGTAAAAAAGATATTGAAAGCGGTATCAACTGGGTCTTGAATTTTCGGACCGGATTAGATACAATATATGACAGGCCATTTGGGAGGAGAGGAGAGATCTCCGCGCTTTCCGGTGGCGGCAGCAGTTTTACTAAATTATCTCACTTATTTTAGGAGGAAATGAAGTATGGCAGTAAAAGTTGCAATTAACGGATTTGGGCGTATCGGTCGTCTTGCTTTCAGACAGATGTTCGGCGCGGAAGGATTTGAGATCGTTGCCATCAACGACCTTACTTCTCCGAAAATGCTTGCCCACCTGCTTAAGTATGACAGCACGCAGGGCAGATATGAAAAGGCCGACACCGTTGTCGCCGGTGAAGATTCCATCACGGTAGACGGCAAGGAGATCAAGATCTACGCGATCCCGGATGCAAACAATGCACCGTGGGGAGAGATTGGTGTTGACGTCGTTCTGGAGTGCTCCGGCTTCTATACCTCCAAGGATAAAGCGCAGGCTCATATCAACGCAGGCGCAAAATATGTCATCATCTCCGCTCCGGCCGGCAATGACCTTCCGACCATCGTTTACAATGTAAACCATGAGAAGCTGACGAAAGATGATCACATCATCTCCGCTGCTTCCTGCACCACCAACTGCCTGGCTCCGATGGCAAAGGCCCTCAACGACCTTGCTCCGATCAAGTCCGGTATCATGTGCACGATCCACGCTTACACCGGCGATCAGATGACTCTTGACGGCCCGCAGAGAAAGGGTGACCTCAGAAGGTCCCGCGCTGCTGCCATCAACATCGTTCCGAACAGCACCGGCGCTGCAAAGGCTATCGGCCTTGTTATTCCGGAACTGAACGGCAAGCTCATCGGCGCTGCTCAGCGTGTTCCGACCCCGACCGGTTCCACCACCATCCTTACCGCTATCGTGGAAGGCAATGTGACCAAGGAACAGATCAACGACGCGATGAAGGCTGCTTCCAACGAGTCCTTCGGCTACAACACCGATGAGATCGTTTCCAGCGATATCGTAGGTATGAGGTTCGGTTCTCTGTTCGATGCTACCCAGACCATGGTTCTGCCGCTCGACAACGGCACCACCGAGGTTCAGGTCGTTTCCTGGTATGACAATGAGAACTCCTACACCAGCCAGATGGTTCGCACCATCAAGCACTTCGGCAAACTGCTCGGCGCCTGATAGGCTTCCGGAGCCGGAGTTTCCGACTAAGCACTAGACCTGGAGGGTCCGGCCTGTCAAGGACCGGACCCTTTTGTGCGATTTGACGGTCCCTTCGGGGCCCGCCTGCCCGCACATCTCACCAAGGAGGAATCATTATGGGACTTAATAAGAAATCTGTTGATGATATCAACGTAAAGGGACTGCGCGTCCTCTGCAGATGTGACTTCAACGTTCCGCTCAAGGACGGAAAGATCACGGACGAGAACCGTCTGGTCGCGGCGCTTCCCACCATCAAAAAGCTCTCCGGTGACGGCGGAAAAGTTATTCTCTGCTCTCATCTCGGCAAGCCCAAAGGAGAGCCGAAGCCCGAGCTTTCTCTGGCTCCCGTTGCTGCCCGCCTGTCCGAGCTGCTCGGTCAGGAAGTCAAGTTCGCGGCTGACCCCGAGGTCGTAGGCCCGAACGCAAAGGCTGCTGTTGCCGCTATGAAGGACGGCGACATCATCCTTCTTGAGAATACCCGTTACAGAGTCGAAGAGACCAAGAACGGCGAAGAGTTCTCCAAAGAGCTCGCTTCCCTCTGCGACGTATTTGTCAACGATGCTTTCGGTACCGCTCACCGCGCTCACTGCTCCAACGTCGGTGTTGCTGAGCTGGTCGACACGGCAGCCGTAGGCTACCTGATGCAGAAAGAGATCGACTTCCTCGGCAAGGCTGTTGAGGATCCGGTCCGTCCGTTCGTAGCCATCCTCGGCGGCGCGAAGGTCGCCGACAAACTGAACGTCATCAACAACCTGCTGGAGAAGTGCGATACGCTCATCATCGGCGGCGGCATGGCCTACACCTTCCTGAAGGCGAAGGGCTATGAGATCGGTCTGTCTCTCCTTGACGACACCAAGATCGATTACTGCGCGGAGATGATCAAGAAGGCGGAGAGCCTCGGCAAACAGCTCCTTCTTCCGGTAGACACCGTTGTTACGGCTTCTTTCCCGGATCCGATCGATGCCGAGATCGCTACCGAGATCGTCGATTCCGACAAGATCCCGGCAGACCGCATGGGCATGGACATCGGCCCGAAGACCATCGAGCTTTACAGCAATGCCGTAAAGAGTGCCAAGACCGTCGTATGGAACGGCCCGATGGGCGTTTTCGAAAATCCGACGCTTGCTGCCGGCACCAAGGCTGTTGCAGCTGCTCTTGCTGAGACGGATGCCACCACGATCATCGGCGGCGGCGACTCTGCTGCGGCAGTCAACCAGCTCGGCTTCGGCGATAAGATGAGCCACATTTCCACGGGCGGCGGCGCTTCCCTTGAATTCCTCGAGGGCAAGGAGCTTCCGGGCGTAGCGGCTGCGAACGAAAAATAAGGAGATCTGTTATGGCGAGAAAGAAAATTATTGCTGGCAACTGGAAAATGAACATGACGCCCACCGAGGCGAAGGCTCTCGTTGAGACCCTGAAGCCCCTCGTGGACAATCCCGAGGTGGATGTTGTCTACTGTGTACCCGCAGTCGATATCGTACCGGTCGTCGAGGCCGTCAAAGGCACGAACGTACAGGTCGGCGCGGAGAACATGTACATTGAGGAGAAGGGCGCCTACACCGGCGAGATCGCTCCCGCAATGATCGTGGACGCAGGCTGCAAATATGTCATCATCGGTCATTCCGAGAGACGTGAATATTTCAAAGAGGACGACGCTTTCCTTAACAAGAAAGTCCTCAAGGCCTTTGAGCACGGCCTTACCCCCATCCTCTGCTGCGGCGAGAGCCTTGAGCAGAGAGAAGCGGGCGTGACCCTCGACTGGATCCGTCTGCAGATCAAGTCCGATCTGATCGGCGTGACGAAGGAGCAGGCAGCTTCCATGGTCATCGCTTATGAGCCCATCTGGGCGATCGGCACCGGCAGGACCGCGACCTCCGATCAGGCTGAGGAAGTCTGCAAGGCGATCCGCGATCTGATCGCAGAGATCTATGACACCGATACCGCTGAAGCGATCCGCATCCAGTACGGCGGCTCCATGAACGCCGGCAACTGCGCAGAGCTTCTGGCGAAGCCGGACATTGACGGCGGCCTCATCGGCGGCGCTTCCCTGAAGCCCGACTTCGGCCAGATCGTCAACTACAACAAATAAGTATTATTACCTGCAGCTGCGGGCAAGAGCCCCGTTCCCCTGCCTTTCGGGAGGCGGAACGGGGCTTTGGTGTACCCGGAAGGCGGCAGAGGCCCGGGAGGCGTTTTAGAGTGGAAGGCGTTCAAAACAGTCAAAAACTGAGCGGGAGAGAGCGGCAGAATCTGATCGTGCGCACAAGCATGGCCGGGATCGCCGTCAATTTTGCGCTGGCGCTTCTGAAGGCGGTCATCGGTCTCGGAACGCATTCGATCGCGATCGTGCTGGACGCTGTCAACAACCTGACGGACGCCGGATCCTCCGTGATCACCATCCTGGGCACGAAGCTTGCCGCGAAAAAGCCGGATAAGGAACATCCCTTCGGGCACGGCAGGATCGAGTATCTCAGCGCGATGCTTCTGGGGTCCATCATCATGGCGGCAGGCATCTCATCCCTCCTGGAATCCGCCAGAAAGATCCGGGAACCTTCCGAGCCTGCCTACACGGCCCTTGCCCTGGGGATCATCGCCGTCTGCGTTCTCGTGAAGATCTTCCTCGGCAGGCATTTTATGAAAATGGGCGAGAGGACCGGTTCCGAGACGCTCTCCGGTTCCGGAAAGGACGCGCTGACGGACGCCCTCATTTCGGCTGCGACGCTCGCCGCCGCGCTCATCTATCTTGCCGCCGGCGTCCGGGCGGAGGCGTGGCTCGGCCTTCTGATCTCCCTGGTCATCATCCGGACAGGCGCGCACATGGTGCTGAATACCTTCTCGGAGCTGGTGGGGCGGAGAGTGGATACGGCCATCGCCAGGCAGGTGGAGGAGACGGTCATGTCCTTCCCGGAAGTCCGCGGCGTCTATGATCTGATGTTCCACGACTACGGCCCCGGCAGGATCGCCGGCTCTGTGCATATAGAGGTGGATGATATGATGCGGGCCTTCGAGATCAGCGCCCTGGTGCGCAGCATCGAGGAGAAGGTCTACGAAGAACACGGCGTGCAGCTGACCGCGGTCGGCATCTATTCGATGAATTCGGATGAGAGGGCGCTGCAGCTTAGGAAAGAGGTCACCGCGATCGCGATGGGGTATGATCACGTCCTGCAGGTCCACGGGTTCTATCTGATGGGCGACGAGGTGCGGTTCGACGTGATCGTCGACTTTGACACAAAAGATCCGGAGAGAGTGTGCGAAGAGATCGCGGAAAAGGTCCGGGAGGCTCATCCGGAGCTGAAAGTGCGGGCTTTTGCGGACGCCGATTACAGCTTCAGTGAATGAAAGATTATATTTGTATAATCAGCCGGAATGATATATAATAATTGTGTATGCTATATTATTAACATAGTGGTTTTTAATAATAATATAGAGCAAAGCAAATTTTATGCAGTGTGAAAAAGAACTTTACTTCAGGAGGTGGTGAAGCAAGCCGGTGAGGGAAGCGCCGGTACGGCAACTTTTCAATCCGGGACCTGCCGGTCCCGGCACAGATCTGCCCCCATGAGGGGGGCCGGGAGGAACAATTTTATGGCATCAATTTCAAGTGAAGCGAGAAAACAGATCCTCGAGATCTGTGACCGCTACGTAGATGAGAGGACGCCTCTGATGATGATCCTTTCTGACATTCAGAAGGAATACGGATATATTCCGCTGGAGGTCCAGGAGATCGTGTCTGAGAAGACCGGTATCTCTGTCGCCGAGATCTACGGAGTGGTCACGTTCTACTCCTTCTTCTCACTGCAGCCCAAGGGCAAATATATCATTGGCTGCTGCCTGGGAACTGCATGTTACGTTAAGGGCGCTCAGCAGGTCGTTGATAAATTCTCCGAACTGCTCTCGATTCAGCCGGGCCAGACCTCCGAGGACGGCCTGTTCACACTGGATGCTCTTCGCTGCATCGGAGCCTGCGGTATTGCGCCGGCCGTATCCATCAACGGAAAGGTATATCCCAAGATGAGTGTTTCGGATGTTCCGGGAATCATCGAGGAATACCGCAAAATGGCAGGTTGAAAGGAGCTGAGGGAAAATGGCAAAGATTAAGAGTTTTGAAGACCTGAGTACCGCGGCTTCCGGCTGCGGCGCATGTCTTGAACAGAAATTCAGCGGGGCTGACGGCAAGAGACACATCGTGATCTGCGGCGGTACCGGCTGTATTTCCTCGAATTCCATGGATATCCTTGGAAAGTTCCAGGAGCTGATCGAGGCTAACGGAATGGGAGACAAGGTCACCGCCAACAAGGTCGGCTGCTTCGGCTTCTGCTCCCAGGGCCCGTTCGTAAAGATCTATCCGGAAGATACCCTGTATCGTCTGGTCAAGATCGATGACGTGGAAGAGATCTTTGAAAAAGACATCAAGAACGGCGAAGTCATTGAACGCCTTCTTTATGTGGATCCCGCCACAAATGAAAAGATCGTAAAGCAGGATGAGATCAACTTCTACAAGAAGCAGAAGAGGATCGCTCTTCACGGCTGCGGCCAGATCAATCCCGAGGATATCCAGGAGGCTCTCGGCCTCGAAGCATTCCAGGGTCTTGCCCGCGCGCTGAAGATGGACCGCAAGGACGTTGTTCAGGAAGTCCTTGACTCCGGCATCCGCGGCAGAGGCGGCGCCGGTTTCCCGACCGGCAGAAAATGGATGTTCGCCATGAACGGCGACGGTGACAAATACGTCGTATGTAATGGTGACGAGGGCGACCCCGGCGCATTCATGGACAGATCCATCCTCGAAGGAAATCCGCTTGCTGTTATCGAGGGCATGTGCATCGCCGGTTACGCGATCGGCGCACAGAACGGTTACTTCTACGTACGCGCGGAGTACCCGATCGCCGTCAACCGTCTGAACCTTGCCATCAAGCAGGCTGAAGAGCTGGGTCTTCTCGGCGACAACATCCTCGGCACGGATTTCAGCTTCCATGTACATATCCGCCTCGGCGCAGGCGCGTTCGTCTGCGGTGAAGAGACCGCTCTGCTGAACTCCATCCAGGGCCAGCGCGGTATGCCCAGGCCCCGTCCGCCTTTCCCGGCAGTCAAAGGTCTGTGGGATCGTCCGACCGTCGTCAACAATGTTGAGACGCTCGCCAGCATTCCGTACATCCTCAGGAAAGGCGCGAAGGAATATGCTTCCGTTGGTACGGAAGGCTCCAAGGGCACGAAGGTGTTCGCTCTGGGCGGCAAGATCAACAACGTCGGTCTTGTTGAAGTTCCGATGGGCACCACGCTCCGCGAGCTGATCTACGATATCGGCGGCGGTATCCCGAACGGAAAGAAATTCAAAGCCATCCAGACCGGCGGACCTTCCGGCGGCTGCCTGACGGAGAAGGATCTGGACGCGGAGATCGATTTCGATACCCTCGTTGCCAGGGGCTCCATGATGGGTTCCGGCGGCGCGATCGTCATGGATGAAGACAACTGTATGGTCGACGTGGCGAAGTTCTACATGGGCTTCATCTGCGACGAGTCCTGCGGTAAGTGCTCACCGTGCCGTATCGGTACGCGCCGTATCCTTGAGTATCTGACCAAGATCACGGACGGCAAGGCTACCATGAAGGATCTCGAGGAACTCGAGGCGCTCTGCGATACCATCAAGGCCGGCTCACTCTGCGCTCTCGGCCAGACGGCTGCGAACCCCGTCCTCTCTACTCTGAAGAGCTTCAGAGAGGAATATATCGCGCACATCGTCGACAAGAAGTGCCCGGCTCATGTCTGCAAGAACCTGATGCAGTACAAGATCGATCCGGAGAAATGTAAGATGTGCAGTCTCTGTTCCAGGAAGTGTCCGGTCGGCGCGATCACGGGCAAGGTACGCGAAGAGCCGTTCAAGATCGATCCGGACAAGTGCATCAAGTGCGGTATGTGTATGGCCAGCTGTAAGTTTGGTGCGATCTCGAAGGAGTAACAGGAGGGCGATATGGGAAAAATCAATATTAAAATCGAGGGCATTCCTTACGAAGTAGAGGAGGGAATGACCATTCTTGAAGCGGCGAAAAGCTGTGGATATCAGATCCCGTCGCTTTGTACCTACAATCATGGTGAGTGCTCCAGAGGATCATGTCGTGTATGTCTTGTAGAAGTCAAGGGCGCAAGAGGCCTTGTCGCTTCCTGCGTATACCCGGTCAACGAGGGCATGGAGATCACGATCTCTTCCCCGAAGGCTGTGGCTGCACGCCGCGCCTCTGTCGAGCTGCTTCTTTCGAACCACTCCATGAAGTGCCAGCAGTGCGACAAGAACGAGTACTGCGAGCTTCTGTATGTCGCTAAGGCAACGGGAGCAAGAGAGGATATGTTCGCCGGTGAGAAGACGCCGACCACGATCGATGAGATCACCCCGTCCATCATCCGCGATACCTCCAAGTGCATCCTCTGCGGACGCTGCATCGAGCGCTGCAAGAACGCGCACGGCCAGTCCGTACTCGGCTTCGAGAAGAGGGGCTTCAATACCATCGTAGGCCCGGCGGAGAACCGCTCCCTGGCTGATTCGCCCTGTATCCTCTGCGGTCAGTGCGTAAGCGTCTGCCCGACAGGCGCCCTGATGGAAAAATCCGAGATCGACAAAGTCGATGCCGCTATGGCAGCCGGCAAGTTCGTCGTCGTGCAGACCGCTCCGGCAGTCCGCGCAGCGCTCGGCGAAGAGTTCGGCTATAAGGTCGGCACCCCCGTCACGGGACAGATGGTCGCCGCCCTTAAGAGGCTCGGCTTCAGCAAGGTCTATGACACCAACTACAGCGCGGACCTGACCATCATGGAAGAAGCTTTCGAGCTGTTAGACCGCATCAAGAACGGCGGCGTGCTTCCGATGATCACCTCCTGCTCACCGGGCTGGGTCAACTTCGCGGAGATCAACTACGGGGATCTTCTCCCGCATCTGTCCTCCTGCAAGTCGCCGCACGAGATGTTCGGCGCCATCCTCAAGAGCTACTATTGCGAGAAGAACGGCATCGACCCGAAGGATATGTTCGTCGTATCCGTCATGCCGTGTACCGCGAAGAAGTTCGAGAAGGAAAGAGAGCAGCTGCAGCATGACGGCATCAAGGATGTCGACGCTGTTCTTACGACCAGAGAGCTGGCAAGGCTGATCAGGCGTTCCGGTATCGAGTTCAATAAGCTTCCGGAGGAAGAGTTCGACAATGATATCGTCGGCGATTACTCCGGTGCGGGCGTCATCTTCGGCGTCACCGGCGGCGTTATGGAAGCTGCCCTTCGTACCGCTTATCATGAGCTGACCGGCAAAGAGCGCGATGCCATCATCTTTGAAGAGGTCCGTGGTCTTGAAGGCGTCCGCGAGGCGGGCATCGACATCGGCGGAACCACCGTATGGGTCGCGATCGCTCACGGCATGAAGAATGCGAGAGTCCTGCTCGACCAGATCAGGAACGGCGAGAGCAAGTATCACTTTATCGAGATCATGGGATGCCCGGGCGGCTGCATCGCCGGCGGCGGACAGCCGTATGTAAAACCGTGCTTCCTTCCGAACGAGGATGCGGATATCCTCGATACCTTCAGAGCAAAACGCGCATCTGCGCTGTACTCTGAGGATGAGCGTCAGGTCGTAAGACAGTCGCACAACAATCCGCAGATGAAACAGCTCTATGATGAGTACCTTGGAGAGCCGAACTCCCACAAGGCGCATGAGCTGCTTCATACGACCTACAAGGCAAGAGTCCCGTTCAAATAATAGCGGGTCTGCAATAGGCGAAGAGAGTCCCCGGCCGGAAACGGCCGGGGGCTTTTTTCGTCATTCGGGAAGAGCCAAACCTCCCTGAAACTTGACAGAAATGCGGATATACCTTAAATTACCTAATGATAACAGCAGGAAGGAGAAACGCGGCCATGATCTATCTGGATAATGCGGCGACGACCCGCCCGGATCCGTCGGTGATACAGGCTATGATGCCGTATCTTACGGAGCAGTTCGCGAATCCGTCCGCCTTCTACCAGGAGGCAGTCAGGGTACGCATGCAGATCGATCTGGCGCGGCAGCATGCCGCCGATCTGCTCGGCGCCGCTCCGGGAAACATCTACTTTACCGCCGGCGGTACAGAGGCAGACAACTGGGCGCTGCGTGCCGGCGCGGAAATGATGCGGGAGAAGGGACGCCATATCATCACGTCGTCGGTCGAACATCCCGCCGTCCGCAACACCGCGCGCTATCTCGCCTCCTGCGGATACGAGGTGACCTTCCTGCCCGTGGACGGGAGGGGAAGGGTGGATCCGGATGAAGTCCGCGCCGCGATCAGGCCGGATACGGTCCTCATCTCCGTCATGCACGCGAACAATGAGCTGGGGACGATCGAGCCGGTCCGGGAGATCGGCATGGCAGCGAGGGAAGCAGGGGTCCTCTTTCACACGGACGCCGTGCAGACCTTCGGTCATATCCCGATCGACCCGGAGGAATGCGGGATCAGCTTCCTCTCCGCCAGCGCGCATAAACTGAACGGCCCCAAGGGCGTGGGACTTCTGTACGTCGCGCCGGGTCTTCGGCCGGGGCGCCTGCTGTACGGAGGGAGCCAGGAGAGGAGCCTTCGCCCGGGCACGGAAAATCCGGCCGCGATCATCGGCTTCGGCGAAGCGGCAAGGCTTGCGGCGCTCAGGATGGATGAGGACGCCGCGCGCATCCGGACGCTCCGGCAGGATTTTATCATGGAACTTAAAAGTCAGATTCCCGGCATTAGGATCAACGGGGACGAAGAACAGTCGCTTCCGGGGATCGTCAGCGTGACCTTCCCGTCCGTCTCCTCCGAGACGCTGCTCATCCGCCTCGACCAGCACGGGATCTGTGCTTCGGCGGGCAGCGCCTGCAGCGCCGGCGCCATCGAACCCTCGCCGGTCCTGACCGCCTGCGGCATGAGCGAAGAGCAGGCAAAGAGGACCCTGCGGTTCAGTCTTGGCAGGGAAAACACGGCGGAGGAGATGGAAGAGACCGTGCGCGTCCTTCGCGCCGTTTTAAGCGAATCCTGATCAATGAGGTAAAATAAATGGCAAAAGTTGTTGCCGCCATGTCGGGCGGCGTTGATTCTTCTGTATGCGCCTACCTTTTAAAGCAGCAGGGCTATGAGGTGATCGGCGCTACGATGCAGATCTGGCAGGATGATTCCTCCGCGGTAGAAAGAGAGGGGAGCTGCTGCGGCGCTTCCGCCGTGGAAGACGCGCGCCGTGTGGCGCAGTGCCTGGACATCCCCTACTATGTGATGAATTTCCGCGAGGATTTCTCCAGGGAAGTCATTGACAGGTTCTGCGCGGGATATCTGGAGGGGATCACCCCCAATCCCTGCATCATGTGCAATCGTTATATCAAGTGGGGCGCCTTTCTTGAGCGCTGCCGCGCCATCGGGGCGGATTATATCGCGACCGGGCACTATGCCAGGATCATCCGGCTCCCGTCAGGGCGCCTCGCCATCCGCAGGAGCGTGTCCGCGGGCAAGGATCAGACCTACGTCCTGTACTCGATGACGCAGGAGGAGCTTGCCGCAACGCTGCTCCCGGTCGGCGAATACGAGAAGACCAGGATCCGGGAGATCGCCCGGGAGGCCGGCCTTCCCACCGCGACGCGCAAGGACAGCCAGGACATCTGTTTCATCCCGGACGGCAGGCATGAGAGGTTCCTGAAGGAGCACACCGGGACCGCCGGCAAAAGCGGACGGTTCCTGGATCTTGACGGGAACGTTCTCGGCATGCACGACGGAACTGCCGCTTTTACGATCGGCCAGCGCAAGGGACTCGGGATCGCCGCGGGGCGTCCGGTCTACGTCTGCAGGATCGACGCGGCTGCCGGAGACGTCTATGTCAGCGATGAGGAAACGCTTTTTAAGCGGGAGATCATCGTAGACGATCTTCATTACATGGGGGAGGAGCGCTTCGAGCCGGACGCCGTATATATGGCGAAGGTGCGGTACTCGCAGAAGCTGGTGCCCTGCCATGTGCGGTATCTGAAGGATGATAAGCTCTGTGTCACGTTCGAGGATCCGGTCCGCGCGCCTACGCCCGGGCAGGCCGCGGTATTATACAGGGATGACTGGATCGCCGGAGGCGGTACGATCGTGGAGGGAAAATAAATGTCGATAGATAAAGTGAGAGAATACTTCCGGGCGAGGGGGATCGAAGAGAGGATCATCGAATTTGATGAATCCAGCGCGACCGTCGAGCTCGCTGCCGCCGCCGCGCACACCGAGCCGTGCAGGATCGCGAAAACGCTTTCGTTTATGCTGCCGGACGGGCCGATCGTGATCGTCATGGCGGGAGACGCGAAGATCGATAATAAAAAATACAAGACCGAGTTCGGCAAAAAAGCAAGCATGCTCTCCGCGGAGCAGGCCGAGCAGCTGACGGGCCATGCGGTAGGCGGCGTCTGCCCCTTTGCGCTGAATGAAGGGGTCAGGGCCTACCTGGACGTATCGATGAAGCGCTTTGAGACCGTATTCCCTGCCGCCGGGAGCAGCAACAGTGCCATTGAACTGACGATCCCGGAGCTGGAGGAATACTCCGGCTGCGAAAAATGGGTGGACGTCTGCAAGGGCTGGCAGGAGGCGCCGGAAGATAACGGATGACGCGAAAACGGATTAGGTGTATACTCAGAAAGTGATGCGACGGATGATCAAAGCATAAAGAGAAGGAGAGAAAGATATTATGGAATGGAAAAATTTTGATCTGCTTGCCTCTTATAAAAAACTGCAGGGACTTCCCGTCCCGGATGTCAAGGTGCTCCTGGCGGGCAAAGAAGGCGGGGAGCGTGTAAAGAAGCTGCAGGCGCCCATGTCGAACGGCTTTGTCTACAGCTATGCCGCGAAGCAGGTGGATGAGGATGTCCTTGACTCGCTGCAGGAGCTTGCCGATGAGGCCGCGCTTACGGAGAAATTTGCCGCTCTTTATAGCGGTGAAGTCATCAACACCGGCGAGAAGAGACTGGTCCTTCATCATCTGTGCCGCAGCCAGCTTGGCGATGCCGTCATCGCGGACGGTACGGACAAGAGAGCCTTTTATGTAGAGCAGCAGAAGCGCATCGCCGCTTTCGCGAACAAGGTCCATGAAGGACAGATCGTGAATGAGAAGGGTGAGAAGTACACGACGGTCGTGCAGATCGGTATCGGCGGCAGCGACCTCGGCCCGCGCGCGCTTTATATCGCGCTGGAAAACTGGGCCCGCGCAAACGGGACGCTGAAGATGGAAGCGAAGTTCATCAGCAATGTCGATCCGGACGACGCCTCCGCGGTGCTCGCCTCCACGGACCTTGCCCATGCCATCTTTATCGTTGTCTCCAAATCCGGCACGACGCTGGAAACGCTGACCAATGAGGCGTTTGTAAAGAACGCGCTGAAGGAGGCGGGGCTCGATCCCTCCAGGCATATGGCGGCGGTCACGAGCGAGACCTCACCGCTCGCCGGCAACCCGGAGTATCTCGATTCCTTCTATATGGATGATTACATCGGCGGCAGGTATTCCGCCACGTCCGCTGTCGGCGGCGCTGTTCTTTCCCTGGCCTTCGGTCCGGAGGTGTTCGCGCAGATCCTTGACGGCGCGGCTGCTGAGGATGCCCTCGCAAAGAATCCCGACATCCGGCAGAACGCGGCTCTGCTGGACGCCCTGATCGGCGTCTGGGAGCGCAACTTCCTGGGATACGGCCTTACGGCCATTCTTCCGTACTCACAGGCACTCGCCAGGTTCCCGGCACATCTGCAGCAGGCGGACATGGAATCCAACGGCAAGAGCGTGAACCGCTTCGGAGAGCCGGTAGCCTACAAGACCGGTCCGGTCATCTTCGGTGAGCCCGGCACGAACGGACAGCATTCCTTCTATCAGCTCCTGCATCAGGGAACGGATGTCATCCCGCTCCAGTTCGTCGGCTTTGAAAAGAGCCAGATGGGCAATGATGTGGATATCCAGGGAACGACGAGCCAGCAGAAGCTTTCCGCGAACGTCGCGGCGCAGATCGTCGCCTTCGCCTGCGGCAAGGATGATGAGAACCCGAACAAATACTTCGCGGGCGGCAGGCCCTCGAGCATCATCGCCGGCGATCAGCTTACGCCGGCTTCCCTCGGCGCCCTGCTCGCGCACTTCGAGAACAAGATCATGTTCCAGGGCTTTGTCTGGAATGTGAACAGCTTTGACCAGGAGGGCGTACAGCTCGGCAAGGTCCTTGCGAAAAAGGTCCTCGCGGGGGATACGGACGGCGCTCTCGCGGCCTACAGCGATCTCCTCGGAATCTTCTGAGAATAAAAACAGAAAAAAGCTTGCGGAAGACCCTTTTGCCCTGTGCGGCAAAAGGGTCTTTATAATATAAGCATTACATGGTACTATTAGCTCGTAGTAAATCTGCGGGACAAGAGGCCTCGCAGGGAGGAGCTTTGGTATTATGAAAGACTTTAGCATGATCGCTTCCGCTGAGAATAAGATCAGGGATCTTCGCCTGTGCGCCTGCGGCTATCAGGAGTGTGAACCTTATTTCAGCTGGGGGCCGGGTATGCGTCCCTATTATCTGATCTTCTATGTGCTCGGCGGAGCCGGGACTATTACCGCAGGTGAGACGACCCGGGTCCTGAAGGCGGGAGAGGGATTTATTTCGGATCCGGACGCGCAGGTATCCTATAAAGCGGACGGGACGGATCCCTGGACCTGTATCTGGGTCGGCTTTGACGGGGGCGCCGCCGGGGAGGTCGCGCGCGGGCTCGGACTCGGAGACGGGACCTGCACATTCTCCGGAGGGGACGGCGAAGACCTGAGGGAGACCGTTCTTTCCATGCTCAGGCATAATTCGGCTTCCCCCGCCGACGAATATTATCTTCTCAGCGGTCTCTATGAATTTATCGCGGAGCTTTCCGAACAGGTGGAGCGGGCGCAGCCGGAGAAGAAAGAGGATAATTACTATGTGCGCAAGGCGGCCGAATATATCCGGACCCATTATTCGGACAACCTGAAGGTGAGCGACCTGGCAGACTATACCGGCATCAGCAGGGGCTACCTCTACGCCCTTTTCATGCAGCAGCTGGGCATCTCCCCGCAGGAGTATCTCGCGTCATACAGGCTGACGCGCGCAGCGGAGATGCTGAAAAATACGGGATATTCCGTGGAGAGCATTGCCACCTCCTGCGGCTACCGGGATCCGGTCGTGTTTTCCAAGGCCTTTAAAAAGATGCACGGACTTTCTCCTCTGAAATACAGGCACCAGCGAAAAGAATGAAGTGGGCCGTGACACAAATAGTTCTCTGTTTAGTCACAGTTTAGTCACATTTTCCGGCTATATTCTTTTTGTAAGGATGTTATCACTGCCTGAAAGGAGTATTTATAATGAAAAAGAACTACAGGAAATTGACTGCCGCCGCAGGCGCCGGCCTTCTTCTGGCCGTCTCGCTCTTTGCGCAGAGCGGTATCGCCCAAAATGCATCCGCCGAGCAGGAGGACAGGGTAAGCCTCGCGATCGCAGACGCTAAGGGTACAGAGGAAGAGATCGTGGAGGAGGCTCCGGAAAAGATCACGCTCTCCACGTCCGGCGCGGCCGGCGATGCGGAAGAGGACCCGGAGGCTCCAGGCGAAACAGAGACGGAAGCGCCGGCCGAAGAGGAGACAGAGGCGGTAAACTACGATCCGCTGAAGACGACGTCCGTCGGAGACGCCGAGATCGTTGCGGTCGATGTTTCCGCGATCGTCGATGAGATCATGCCCTCCATCGTGGCGATCACCTCGACCTCCGTGCAGGAGATCCAGGACTTCTTCTACGGCTACCAGGAGTATGAGGCAGTCGGCGCGGGGTCCGGCGTGATCATCGCGGAGAGCGCGGACGAACTCATGATCGCGACGAACAATCATGTGATCGAAGGCTCGAAGGATCTCACGGTCTGCTTTACGGTGGACGTGGAAGATGAGGAAGACCTGATCGTACCCGCAGTTGAAAAGGGGACGGACGCGAAATACGACCTCGCGGTGGTCGCCGTGAAGAAGGCCGATATTCCCGAAGAGGTCTACAGCCAGCTCCGCATCGCGACGCTCGGCAGTTCCTCGGATATCAAGGTCGGTGAACCGGCTCTTGTCATCGGCAACGCGCTCGGCGTAGGCCAGACGGTCACGTCCGGTATCATCAGCGCCCTTGAGCGCGAGGTCATCACTGAAAACGGCAAGTACACCGAGATGCAGACAGACGCCGCGATCAATCTGGGATGCAGCGGCGGCGCCGTCATCAACCGGAACGGCGAAGTGATCGGCATCGCCTCCGCGAAAGCAGTGGGCGACTATGCGGAGAGCATGGGCTACGCGATCCCGATCGACACAGCGATCCCGGTGCTCGATGGCCTGATCAATCTGGAGACAAGGTCTTCCCTTACCAAGCACGGATATCTCGGCATCACAGTCGTGCCGATCTCCGATGAGGCGCAGGAAATGTACAGCATGCCGGCAGGCGCTTTCGTCTATGAGGTGCCCGAAGGCTCCGCGGGTGAAGCGGCAGGCCTGCGCAACGGCGATATCATCACCTCGTTCGACGGCAGGGCGATCGACTCCTCCGACAAGCTTGTCAGCACAGTCGCGCTCTATGAGCCCGGCGAGACCGTGACCCTGGAGGTGCAGTCCGCCGAGAACGGCACGTACGTGACAAGAGAGGTCGAGGTCACGCTGCAGGAAGGCTCCCCCGACGCGGAGGAAGAGGAGCTCGTTGAAGATGACAAAGACGGGAAGAAAGATCCCGCGCCGGATGACCGGGACCAGTACAACAGACGCGGAGGCGAAGAGGGAGAGGAAGATTACGGCACCTTCCCGTATGACGACGGCGGAAACAGCTGGTTCGACTGGTTCTTCGGAAACGGAGGGAACGGAAATGGCTTCGGGTTCTGATCCGCATTTACTGATCTGAATTAGATACAGCGGCCCCCGCCCTTGCGCAGAGCAAAGGCGGGGGCACAAATATGTATTGACTTTCCCGCGGCTTCTGTGTTATACTCGACTGGCGTATGAAATAGGGCTTTTTTTTTGTACCCCAAAACCGCGGTTTAGCGGGCCGCGGAAAAACGCGTAAAACAGATTACTTATGAGAGCGAGGTGGAAGTTGTGCGTACAAGGATAACACTGGCGTGTACCGAATGCAAACAGAGAAATTACGATCTTACCAAAGATAAAAAGACGCATCCGGAACGTATGGAAACAAAGAAATACTGCCGTTTCTGCAAGAGGCATACGCTTCATAAAGAAACGAAGTAATGCAGCTTAGTCAAAGGAGTTAAGGTTATGGCTAATTCTGACAATGCTTCCAAGGAAAAATGGTCTGAGGGACTGAAGGCCGAATTTAAGAAGATCATCTGGCCGAACAAAAAGGATATTACAAAACAGACCGTGGCAGTCGTCGTTTGTTCATTCTTTCTCGGACTGATCATCGCACTTCTGGATTTTGTCATCCAGCACGGCGTAGATTTCCTTGTCAACATCAAGTTTTAAGTTTTGAAGGATGCGGGTGATAATATGGCAGAGGCTTGCTGGTATGTGGTGCACACCTATTCCGGCTATGAGAATAAGGTGAAAGCCAATATTGAGAAGACGATCGAGAACAGGAACCTCGGGGACCTGATCCTGGAAGTCCGCGTGCCGCTGCAGGATGTGACCGAGCTTAGGAACGGCGCCGCCAAAACGGTACAGAAGAAGATGTTCCCCGGCTATGTCCTTATTCATATGGTAATGAACGAGGACACCTGGTTCGTCGTCCGCAATACGCGCGGCGTGACAGGCTTCGTCGGCCCGGGATCCAAACCGGTGCCGCTTTCGGAGACGGAGGTCACGAACCTGAGCGCGCAGTCGGATAACATTCAGGCCGATTTCCAGGTCGGAGACGCTGTGGTGGTCATCAACGGCATCTGCAAGGATAAGCAGGGCGTGATCCGCAGCATCAACCCGAACAAGAGAATGGTCACTGTTGTCGTCAACATGTTCGAGCGCGATACGCCGGTCGAACTTGAATTTTCCGATATCAGAAAGATCTGATGCGGAAGGCGTCCCGGGCTCCGGGGCGAAAGAAGATAACGGCGCGGCATGTCCGTGCCAGGTGGGAGGGAAACCCCCGACAATACCACATAGGAGGTCATCGTTATGGCAAAGAAAGTATCAGGATATATCAAGCTGCAGATCCCTGCCGGCAAGGCAACGCCGGCTCCGCCTGTCGGCCCCGCTCTCGGCCAGCACGGCGTGAATATCGTGCAGTTCACAAAGGAATTTAACGCCAGGACGGCTGATAAGGGTGATCTGATCATCCCGGTCGTCATTACCGTGTACGCAGACAAAAGCTTCAGCTTCATTACCAAAACACCGCCTGCAGCTGTTCTGCTGAAAAAGGCCTGCAACCTGCAGTCGGCGTCCGGTACCCCCAACAAAGTTAAGGTCGCTTCGATCTCCAAGGACAAGGTCCGCGAGATCGCAGAGATGAAAATGCCCGACCTGAATGCCGGCAGCATCGAAGCCGCTATGAGTATGATCGCCGGAACAGCAAGAAGCATGGGCATCACCGTTGAGGACTGACCGCACGTCACCTTACAGGCAGAAAAACAGTATTGTGGAAGGGTCAAAGACCCGCGAATACCACCGGGAGGTTATAGAACATGAAAAGAGGAAAGAAATACCAGGATGCTGCGAAGGCGATCGACCGCACAGCACTCTATGACACCGACGAGGCGATCAGCCTGGTCAAGAAGACTGCAACCGCAAAATTCGATGAGACCGTAGAGGTCCATATCCGCACGGGCTGCGACGGACGTCATGCAGATCAGCAGATCCGCGGTGCCGTTGTTCTTCCGCACGGAACCGGCAAGACCGTCCGCGTCCTTGTTTTCGCGAAGAACGCGAAGGCTGACGAAGCGCAGGCAGCCGGCGCCGATTTTGTCGGCGGCGAAGAGCTGATCCCGCGTATCCAGAAGGAAGGCTGGCTCGACTTTGATGTCGTTGTCGCTACGCCGGACATGATGGGCGTCGTCGGACGTCTCGGCCGTGTCCTCGGCCCGAAAGGCCTTATGCCGAACCCGAAGGCCGGCACTGTTACCATGGATGTCGCGAAAGCCATCGAGGATATCAAAGCCGGTAAGATCGAGTATCGTCTGGACAAGACCAACATCGTGCATGTGCCGATCGGAAAAGCTTCCTTCTCCGAGGATATGCTGAAGGACAACTTCAACACTCTGATGGAAGCCATCATCAAGGCAAGACCCGCTGCTCTTAAGGGACAGTATCTGCGCAGCGTGACCATCGCTTCCACGATGGGCCCGGGCGTCAAGGTCAATCCCGCAAAGCTTTCATAATTTTGCGTTGACAATCTTCTCCGGTTATGTTATCTTAGCAAAGATGACTGCCGAAGACAGCAGGTGCCGAAAGGCGTAAGGCTTGCCGCCTGCCGAGGAGTATGAATTCTGATATCAGTAATTCGAGCCTCTCTGTCTTTTGACAGAGAGGCTTTTCCTGACTTAAGAAGACATCAAAAGTCCTGCGGCGGTACATGAAATCTATAAGGAGGTGTACCATTCATGGCAAAAGTGGAACAGAAGCAGCCTGTTGTCGCAGCGATCTCCGAGTCTGTGAAGGACGCTAAATGCGCAATGCTCGTCCAGTACAGCGGAATCAGCGTTGCAGATGATACTGCGCTGCGTAAGGAACTTCGTGAAGCAGGCATTACGTACAAGGTATGCAAGAACACGATGATGCGTTTCGCATTCAAGGATACCGAGTTCGAGCCGCTCTGCGATCTTCTTGACGGACCGAACGCCCTTGCTATTTCCAAGGACGACGCTACGGCTCCCGCAAGAATCATCACGAAGTACCTGAAGAAAGTCCCGAGTCTCAAGATCATGGGCGCTGTGGTAGAAGGAAACTACTACGACGAAAAGGGCTGTGCAGCTCTTTCTACAGTCCCGTCCAGAGAGGAACTGCTTGGAAAACTTCTTGGCAGCATTCAGTCTCCGGTCTCCAACCTGGCTCGCGTTCTCAGTCAGATCGCGGAGTCCAAAGCTGCAGAATAAGGTTCCGTACGGACCAATTACTGCGATCAATCTCTACTATATTATCAGGAGGAAAAAATCATGGCAAAGCTTACTACTGCTGAATTTATTGAAGCTATCAAAGAACTGTCCGTACTGGAACTGAACGAGCTGGTCAAGGCCTGCGAGGAAGAGTTCGGTGTATCTGCTGCTGCAGGTGTTGTTGTTGCTGCTGCAGGCGGCCCGGCTGAGGAAGCTGAAGAGAAGAGCGAGTTCGATGTCGAGCTTACCGATGTAGGCCCGAACAAGGTCAAGGTCATCAAGGTCGTCCGTGAAGCAACCGGTCTGGGCCTGAAAGAGGCGAAGGCTGTTGTTGATGAAGCTCCGAAGATCGTCAAGGAGCAGGCTTCCAAGGCTGAGGCTGAAGAGCTGAAGACCAAGCTGGAAGCAGAAGGCGCAAAGGTCACCCTGAAATAATCCAGGCGACGCGCTTTAAAGAATTGAAGAAGGAGACCCGCAGCATGCGTGCTGCGGGTCTTTTATTAATTAACTATAATTATTCGCGGCACTTCACACATTAGGCCACAGACCGCCCTTACGGGCTATATGCCGCCAGGACCGGGCGTCATATGTCTGTGGCTATGTGTGAAGTCCCTGCTTCGCAGGCCTGATCCGTATCCAGTCCTTGCTTCTTTCGTGCAAGCACGAAGAAGCGCGGCCTGTCTCCGTATCGGCCGCGAATAGTTACTTTTTCCTAAATATATACATTGACACTAGAACTGAGTTGTGTTAATGTATAGATTGCACTTTTGTGCAGAGTGTGTGCGGGCGTACTATGCCCTTACGCAGGAGAGCGGCAGACAACAGCAGAAAGAGCAGAGGTGAAACGTTAATGGAGAAGAACAGGATTCGTCCCGTTACAAACGGTAAGAGTTTCCGAATGAGCTATTCCCGCCAGAAGGAAGTTCTTGAAATGCCCAACCTGATTGAGGTCCAGAAGAACTCCTACAACTGGTTCCTTAAGGAAGGCCTTCGGGAAGTCTTTGACGATATTTCCCCGATCGAAGACTACAGCGGCAAGCTGAGTCTTACCTTCAAGGATTTTGAGCTGTGCGAGGAGGATAAGAAGTACACGATCGAAGAGTGTGTGGAAAGGGATGCCACCTATTCCGCGCCTTTGAAGGTCAAAGTCCAGCTTTATCACTCCGATACCGGCGAGGTGAGTGAACTGCCCATTTTTATGGGTGACCTTCCGTTGATGACCGAAACGGGCACCTTTGTGATCAACGGCGCTGAGCGTGTTATCGTCAGCCAGCTGGTCCGTTCTCCCGGAATCTATTATGGAATCACGCTTGATAAGGTGGGGAAGGAGCTCTATTCCTGCACAGTCATCCCGAACAGGGGTGCCTGGCTGGAGTATGAGACGGATTCCTCTGATGTTTTCTATGTCCGCGTAGACAGGACGAGAAAGCTTCCTGTGACGACCCTTGTCCGCGCGCTGGGCTATGGCTCCGACGAGGAGATCCTTGAGCTGTTCGGCGATGAGCCGAAGATTCACGCAACGCTTGAGAAGGACACCATGCCTGCCGATAAGCGGCATGATTCTGTCAAGGGCTACAGGGAAGGCCTGCTTGAGCTGTATAAAAAGATCCGTCCCGGTGAGCTGGCTTCCGTAGAGAATGCGGAGAGCCTTGTCATCGGCATGTTCTTTGATCCGCGCCGCTATGACCTTGCAAAGGTCGGGCGCTATAAATTCAACAAGAAGCTTCTTCTGCGCAACCGCATCGCCGGCAAGATCCTGGCCGAGGATGCCGTAGATCCGCAGACCGGCGAGATCATCGCGGAAGCCGGCACGGAGCTTACCAGAGAGCTGGCGGACGCCATTCAGAACGCGGCGATCACCAGTGTCATGATTCAGGCTGAGGACCGCAATGTCAAAGTGCTCTCCAGCATGATGGTAGACATCAAAAAGTATGTGGATGTCGAAGACCCGAAGGAGGAGCTGGGAATCACCGAGCTCGTCTACTGGCCGGTCCTGAAGGAACTGATGGATGAGTATGAGGATCCGGAAGAGCTTAAGGAAGTCATTAAGCGCTCCGTGCATCAGCTTATCCCGAAGCACATTACGAAGGAAGATATTCTTGCTTCCATCAACTATAATATCCATCTCGGATACGGCATCGGCAACAAGGATGATATCGATCACCTCGGAAACCGCCGCATCCGTGCGGTGGGAGAACTGCTGCAGAATCAGTACAGGATCGGTATGTCCCGTCTGGAGCGTGTCGTGCGCGAGCGCATGACGACGCAGGAGTCGGAGGGCGTGACCCCGCAGTCCCTGATCAATATCAAGCCCGTGACCGCGGCAGTGAAGGAGTTCTTCGGATCCTCCCAGCTGTCCCAGTTCATGGATCAGAATAACCCTCTCGGCGAGCTTACGCACAAGAGACGTCTGTCTGCCCTCGGCCCGGGCGGTCTTTCCCGTGACCGTGCAGGTTTTGAGGTCCGTGATGTCCACTATTCTCATTACGGAAGAATGTGCCCCGTCGAGACGCCTGAAGGTCCGAACATCGGTCTGATCAACTCCCTGGCCTGCTACGCCAGGATCAACGAGTACGGCTTTGTCGAGGCGCCTTACCGCGTGATCGATAAGTCGGATCCCGAGAATCCCAGGGTCACGGACGATGTGGTCTATATGACCGCGGACGAAGAGGATAATTACCATGTCGCGCAGGCGAACACGCCGCTCGATGAGAATGGTTATTTCATTTATAAGAATGTTTCCGGTCGTTTCCGCGAGGAAACACAGGAATATGAGAAGACGCGCTTTGATTACATGGACGTCTCCCCGAAGATGGTCTTCTCGGTCGCTACGGCGCTCATCCCGTTCCTTCAGAACGATGACGCGACCCGTGCGCTGATGGGCTCCAACATGCAGAGACAGTCCGTGCCGCTTCTGACTACGGAAGCGCCCGTCGTCGGTACCGGTATGGAGACCAAGGTGGCCGTCGACTCCGGCGTCTGCGTGATCTGCAAACGCGACGGTGTCGTCGAGAGCTCTGAATCCAACAAGATCGTGATCCTGACGGATGAAGGAGAGCGCGATACGTATAAGCTCCGCAAGTTCGTGCGAAGCAACCAGAGCAACTGCTACAACCAGAGACCGATCGTCTACAAGGGCGATGCCGTTAAGGCCGGCGATGTGATCGCGGACGGCGCTTCCACCTCCAACGGTGAGATCGCCCTCGGCAAGAACCCGCTGATCGGCTTTATGACCTGGGAAGGCTACAACTACGAGGATGCCGTTCTGCTGAGCGAGCGCCTTGTCATGGACGATGTCTACACCTCGGTCCACATTGAGGAGTATGAGGCGGAGTCCAGAGATACAAAGCTCGGGCCGGAGGAGATCACAAGAGATGTTCCCGGTGTCGGCGACGATGCGCTGAAGGATCTGGATGATCATGGCATCATCCGCATCGGCGCGGAAGTCCGCGCGGGCGATATCCTGGTCGGAAAGGTCACGCCGAAGGGCGAGACCGAGCTGACTGCGGAGGAGCGTCTGCTGCGCGCGATCTTCGGCGAGAAGGCCAGAGAGGTCCGCGATACGTCCCTGAAGGTGCCGCACGGTGAGTACGGTATCGTTGTGGAGGCGAAGGTATTCACCCGCGAGAACGGCGACGAGCTTCCTCCGGGCGTCAACCAGTCCGTGCGCATTTATATCGCGCAGAAGAGAAAGATCTCCGTCGGCGATAAGATGGCCGGCCGCCACGGCAACAAGGGTGTTGTTTCCCGTGTGCTTCCCGTGGAGGATATGCCTTACCTGCCGAACGGCAGACCGCTGGATATCGTTCTGAATCCGCTGGGCGTGCCGTCCCGTATGAATATCGGACAGGTCCTGGAGATCCATCTGAGCCTTGCCGCGAAGGCCCTCGGCTTCAATGTTTCCACGCCTGTTTTCGACGGCGCGAACGAAAATGATATCATGGACACCCTCGAGCTGGCGAATGATTACGTCAACCTCGAGTGGGATGAGTTTAAAGCCAAGCATGAGGAAGAGCTGCTTCCGGAGGTCCTGGATTATCTGTATGAGAACAGGGATCACCGGGCGCTGTGGAAGGGCGTGCCGATCAACAGAGACGGTAAAGTCCTGCTGCGCGACGGCCGCACCGGCGAATACTTCGACGGACCGACCACGATCGGCCACATGCATTACCTCAAGCTCCATCACCTGGTGGATGATAAGATCCACGCCCGCTCGACCGGCCCGTACTCGCTGGTCACCCAGCAGCCGCTGGGCGGCAAGGCGCAGTTCGGCGGACAGCGTTTCGGTGAGATGGAGGTCTGGGCACTCGAAGCGTACGGCGCTTCCTACACCCTGCAGGAGATCCTGACCGTCAAGTCCGACGATGTGATCGGCCGTGTCAAGACTTACGAGGCGATCATCAAGGGAGAGAACATCCCCGAGCCGGGTATTCCGGAGTCCTTCAAGGTGCTGCTGAAAGAGCTGCAGTCCCTCGGACTGGATGTCCGCGTGCTTCGCGATGACAACACGGAAGTTGAGATCATGGAGACCTCCGAGTATGGCGATACCGACATGAGACATATCCTCGATGACGAAAGACGCTTTGAGAACCGCGAGTCCTTTAGCGCGCACGGCTTCACGAAGCAGGAATTCGAAGGAGAAGAGCTTGTCGATTCTGAAGATCAGGATGACGCTTATGACTCTGACGAGGATAGTGAGCCTGATTTCGGCGATGGCGACGGGAACGAGGAGTTCTGATCGTCACAGCTGCCGCCTGTAAAGGAGGGGGAGAGCCCCCCGACTTAATTTGAAAGGAGAACAGTCATGCCGGAAACGACAAATAACGAAACCTATCAGCCGATGACGTTTGATGCCATTCGTATCGGGCTGGCATCTCCGGAAAAGATCAGAGAGTGGTCGCACGGCGAGGTCCTCAAGCCGGAGACCATTAACTACCGTACCCTGAAGCCGGAGCGTGACGGTTTATTCTGCGAGCGCATTTTCGGGCCGAGTAAGGACTGGGAGTGCCACTGCGGAAAATATAAAAAGATTCGTTACAAGGGTGTCATCTGCGACCGATGCGGCGTGGAAGTGACCAAATCAAGCGTGCGCCGTGAGCGCATGGGCCATATCGAGCTGGCTGCGCCGGTCTCGCATATATGGTATTTCAAGGGCATTCCCTCCAGGATGGGCCTCATCCTGGATCTGTCCCCGAGGACACTGGAGAAGATCCTTTACTTTGCAAGCTATATCGTACTGGATCCGGGCGATACGCCTCTTGTCAAGAAGCAGGTCCTGACCGAGAACGATTACCAGAAGGCGGTCGAGGAATACGGCGCCGGCAGCTTCAAGGCCGGAATGGGAGCGGAGGCGATCCGCACCCTGCTCGAGGAGATCGACCTTGAAAAGGATACCGCGGAACTCCGCGAAGAGCTGGAGCATTCCTCCGGTCAGAAGAAGGCGAGGATCATCAAGCGCCTTGAAGTGCTTGAGGCATTCCGCGAGTCCGGCAACAAGCCGGAGTGGATGGTCATGACGGTCATTCCCGTCATTCCGCCCGATCTGCGCCCCATGGTCCAGCTGGACGGCGGCCGCTTTGCGACCTCCGACCTCAACGACCTTTACAGAAGGATCATCAACCGCAATAACCGTCTGAAGAAGCTGATCGACCTCGGCGCGCCGGATATCATCGTGCGCAACGAGAAGAGAATGCTGCAGGAGGCGGTGGATGCGCTGATCGATAACGGCCGCCGCGGAAGACCTGTCACAGGCCCCGGCAACCGTGCGCTGAAGTCTCTGTCTGACATGCTGAAGGGTAAATCCGGACGTTTCCGTCAGAACCTTCTGGGCAAACGTGTCGACTACTCCGGCCGTTCCGTTATCGTCGTGGGTCCCGAACTGAAGATCTATCAGTGCGGTCTGCCCAAGGAGATGGCCATTGAGCTGTTCAAGCCGTTCGTTATGAAGGAGCTTGTTGCCAACGGCACGTCCCACAATATCAAGAACGCGAAGAAGATGGTCGAGCGCCTGCAGCCCGAGGTGTGGGACGTCCTCGAGGAAGTCATCAGAGAGCATCCGGTCATGCTGAACCGTGCTCCTACACTGCATCGTCTGGGCATCCAGGCTTTCGAGCCGATCCTGGTAGAGGGCAAGGCCATCAAGCTTCATCCGCTGGTCTGTACGGCTTTCAACGCCGACTTTGACGGCGACCAGATGGCCGTTCACCTTCCGCTCTCCGTGGAGGCACAGGCGGAGTGCAGGTTCCTCCTGCTTTCGCCGAACAACCTGCTGAAGCCCTCCGACGGCGGTCCTGTGGCGGTTCCGTCCCAGGATATGGTCCTCGGAATCTACTACCTGACCCAGGAGAGGCCGGGCGCAAAGGGCGAGGGCAGCATCTTTAAGAGCGTCAACGAAGCCATCCTGGCTTATGAGAACCACGAGCTGACCTACCAGAGCCGCATCAAGGTCCGTGTGACCAAGGAGATGCCGGACGGGACCGTGCGCTCGGGAATCGTCGAGTCGACCCTCGGCAGATTCCTGTTCAATGAGGTCCTTCCGCAGGATCTGGGCTTTGTGGACAGGAGCGATCCCGCGAATGAGTTCGCGCTGGAGATCGATTTCCTCGTTGATAAGAAAGCACTCAAGCCGATCCTTGAGAGAGTCATCAACAAGCACGGCGCGACGAAGACCGCTGAGGTCCTCGATAATATCAAGGCCATGGGCTACCATTATTCCACCCAGGCCGCGATGACCGTTTCCATTTCCGATATGACCGTCCCGTCCGAGAAGCCGGAGATGATCCAGGAAGCGCAGGATACGGTCGAAAGGATCAGCCGCAACTTCAAGCGCGGCCTGATCTCCGAGGAGGAGCGTTATAAAGAGGTCATCGACACCTGGAAGAAGACGGATGACCAGCTTGCCAAGCTCCTGATGAACGGTCTTGATAAATACAACAATATTTTCATGATGGCCGACTCCGGCGCGCGTGGATCTGAGAAGCAGATCAAGCAGCTGGCCGGCATGCGCGGACTGATGCAGGATACGACCGGTCATACGATCGAGCTGCCCATCAAGTCCAACTTCCGTGAAGGCCTGGACGTTCTGGAGTACTTCATCTCCGCGCACAGCGCGCGTAAAGGTCTGTCCGATACCGCACTGCGTACCGCTGACTCCGGATACCTGACCAGACGAATGGTCGACGTATCGCAGGAGCTGATCATCCGTGAAGTCGACTGCAGCGAAGGCGTCGATGAGCTTCCGGGCATGTATGTGCATGAGTTCAGCGACGGCAAGGAGATCATCGAGGATCTGCAGGAACGCATCACGGGCCGCTATGCCGCCGATGACATCAAGGATAAGGACGGCAACGTGATCGTGGGCAGAAACCATATGATCACCCGGTCCCGCGCAGAGCGCGTGATGAAGGAAGGCGTAGATAAGAACGGCGAGCTCTTCAGTGAAGCAAAGGCTCCGAAGATCCGCATCCGCAGCATCCTGACCTGCCATTCCAGGATCGGTATCTGCGCGAAGTGCTACGGTTCCAACATGGCGACCGGTGAGCCGGTACAGGTCGGTGAGTCTGTCGGTATCATTGCCGCGCAGTCCATCGGTGAGCCCGGTACACAGCTGACCATGCGTACCTTCCATACCGGCGGCGTTGCCGGCGGCGACATCACACAGGGTCTTCCCCGTGTCGAGGAGCTGTTTGAGGCGCGTAAGCCGAAAGGACAGGCGATCATCACCGATATCGCCGGTAAAGTTGAGGTCAGGGATACAAAGAAAAAACGCGAGATCATTGTTACCGGGGAGGACGGTACGCCGAAGTCCTACCAGATCCCCTACGGCTCGACGATCAGAGTTGCCGACGGCGATGTGCTGGAGGCAGGCGATGAGCTGACGGCCGGCAGCGTGAACCCGCACGACATCATGAAGATCAAAGGCGTAGAGGCGACGCAGGACTACATGCTCCGCGAAGTGCAGCGTGTTTACAGACATCAGGGTGTGCAGATCTCCGATAAGCATATCGAGGTCCTTGTGCGTCAGATGCTGAAGAAGGTGCGCGTCGACGACAGTGGAGATACGGAACTGCTTCCGGGCACACTGGTCGATTACCTCGAGATGGAAGACATCAACAACGTCATGATCTCACAGGGCAAGAAGCCCGCGGAAGGCACCCGCATCATGCTGGGTATCACGAAGGCTTCCCTGGCTACGAACTCCTTCCTGTCCGCAGCGTCCTTCCAGGAGACCACCAAGGTCCTTACGGACGCCGCGATCAAGGGTAAGGTCGATCCGCTGATCGGTCTGAAGGAGAACGTCATCATCGGTAAGCTGATCCCGGCCGGAACGGGCCTGAAGCGCTACAGAAACGTCAGGATCGAATCGGACGATATCATTCCGGAAGAAGAGATCCTTGAGGAGACGGATGACACCGTGATCCTCGCGGAAGGCGCGGATGAGGATGCGCTTTTTGCTGAAGACGTTCTGGGAGATGAGGAGATCTCTGAGGAAGAGATCCTCGCGGAAGAGATCCTGGACGAGGAGATCGGGGAAGAAGGCGCGGAAGAATTTGCCGGCGCTGAGGATTCCGAAGAATAAAGAATTCCAAAGAACAAAACAGAAGAGGGCTTCCGGACCGGATGGGTTCGGAAGCCCTCTTTTTAAAGGATCAATAGTCGTCTTCTTCGTGTCTTTTCTTTCTCCTGCCGCTTCTTGGAGAGCCAAGCAGCCTTGCAAACGGCATGTCTTCGGAAAGCTCATCGGAGGAACTGTCATCGTCTTCGAAAAACTCTTCCTCAGCGGGCTGTGCTTCCGGCCTGGGCGCCTCATAGCGGCCGCCGGTCTGCGCTCCGCGGGGATAGGGATCCGGCGTGGGCTGCCCGCCCTGCGCGCCGTAGGGATATTGTCCCGGCTGCGCGCCATAGGGGCTTTGACCCGGCTGCGCGCCGTAGGGATTTTGCCCCGGCTGCGTGCCATAGGGGTACTGGCCAGACTGCGCGCCGTAGGGGTACTGGCCAGACTGCGCGCCGTAGGGGCTTTGACCCGGCTGCGCGCCGTAGGGGTACTGTCCCGGCTGCGCGCCGTAGGGGACCTGCTCCTGCGTCTGTTCCCGGCGCGCGGCTTCCTGCTTCTGTTCCATGCGCTCCAGCTTTGCAGCCTTCTTCGCCGCTTTCTTTTCCTTCCGGGAGAGTTTATCCTCCGGTATGGGACGGAAGATCGTCTTGCGGCCCGTCCAGCCGATGATGCGCACAACGATGATCCCGATCAGGATCCCTACGCTGTCGATCACAACATCCCTGGTCTGGGAGGCCCTTCCATATACAAAGGACTGGTGATATTCGTCCCCGTAGGCAAAGGCAACGCAGAAGGCTCCGGCGACAAAGGTCAGGAGCAGTCCGTGCATGCCGTAAACATAGAGCGGAAATGATACCGCGATGGCCAGCAGGAAGTATTCGGTCATGTGGGCCAGCTTTCTGGTCGCGTTGTGGATGCGGTCCGCGTAGTAGGGGATCTGATATTCATCAAGGCCGAGATCCAATATGTTATCGGCTGTTTTTACGATAAAAGTACTTACTTTGTAGCTTACCTGGGAGGAGACATCGGCCTCCTGGGAAGAAAAAGTAAAGATCATATACATAAGGAGAATAGCCGGTATAAATGACAGCGGCTTTAAAAATGTCCTTATTCTCAAACCATCACCTCCGTTTTCCGTATATTATCATTCATTATGATGCTTGACAAGGGGTATCCGCATCCGTATAATATGATGGTGCGCGAATACGTGAGCGGTATTTTTGCGCCCATCTTTAGGGCTTTCCGGACCGGACGACCTGTTCCGGACTGCCAGAAGGAGAACCTGACTGCAGCAACCACAGGATGAAGAATGCTCAGAAAATCAGGAGGTGAATACGAATGCCAACATTTAACCAGTTAGTTAGAAAGGGCAGACAGACTTCTGTTCATAAGTCTACTGCTCCGGCACTCCAGAAAGGGTATAACTCTCTGAGAAAGAAAGCCACAGATCTTTCTTCTCCGCAGAAGAGAGGCGTTTGCACGGCTGTGAAGACCGCCACCCCGAAGAAGCCGAACTCCGCGCTCAGAAAGATCGCCAGGGTCCGCCTTTCCAACGGTATTGAGGTCACCAGCTATATCCCGGGCGAAGGCCATAACCTGCAGGAGCACAGCGTTGTGCTTATCCGCGGCGGCCGTGTCAAGGACCTTCCCGGTACCAGGTATCATATCGTAAGAGGTACGCTTGATACCGCAGGTGTCGCCAACAGACGTCAGGCCCGTTCCAAGTACGGTGCCAAGAAGCCGAAGGATAAGAAGAACTAAGAAATAAAGACACAAAGCGTAACTGACAGGATCGTTTACCAATCAAAGCTGTAAGGTTTCGATAGTAAAAAAGGAATTCATATTCACCAGGTGGTTGCAGGTTAATATAGAAGTCCTTAGCACGAAACGCAGATAGTGGTCGACACATGTGAGTACCTGTGATCTAATCCCGGACCGCAAAGTCCGGATATAATTAAGGAGGGAAGTAACGTGCCACGTAAAGGACATACCCAGAAAAGAGATGTACTGGCTGATCCGCTTTACAACAACAAGGTTGTCACAAAGCTGGTCAACAACATTATGCTGGATGGCAAAAAGGGCGTCGCTCAGAAAATCGTCTACGGCGCTTTTGAAAAAATGGAAGAGAAGTCCGGCAAGCCGGCGATCGAAGTCTTTGAACAGGCCATGAACAACGTCATGCCCGTTCTTGAAGTCAAGGCGAGACGTATCGGCGGTGCCACCTATCAGGTACCGATCGAGGTAAGGCCCGACAGAAGACAGGCGCTGGCCCTGCGCTGGATCACCATGTTCTCCCGCAAGAGAGGCGAGAAGACCATGGAAGACAGACTCGCAAATGAACTTCTGGATGCGGCGAACAACACCGGCGCATCTGTAAAGAGAAAAGAAGATATGCATAAGATGGCTGAGGCAAATAAGGCCTTCTCGCATTTCCGCTTCTGATCTCCTTTGAAGTAAAGAAATTGGAGGTAAAATGGCTGGAAGAGAATATCCGCTGGAAAGAACTAGGAACATCGGTATAATGGCGCACATCGATGCCGGCAAGACGACATTGACAGAGCGTATCCTTTATTATACAGGTGTGAATTACAAGATCGGTGATACGCATGAAGGCACTGCGACCATGGACTGGATGGAGCAGGAGCAGGAGCGCGGCATCACGATCACCTCGGCCGCCACGACCTGCCACTGGACATTGGAGGAGAACTGCAAGCCGAAGCCCGGTGCGCTGGAACACCGCATCAATATCATTGATACGCCCGGCCATGTAGACTTTACCGTTGAGGTGGAGCGCTCGCTCCGTGTCCTGGACGGTGCCGTCGGCGTCTTCTGCGCGAAGGGCGGCGTTGAACCGCAGTCCGAGAACGTCTGGCGTCAGGCTGACACGTACAATGTTCCGCGTATGGCTTTTATCAACAAGATGGATATCATGGGCGCCAACTTCTTCGGCGCCGTAGAACAGATCCGCACAAGACTCGGCAAGAATGCCGTCATTCTGCAGCTGCCCATCGGCAGTGAGGACGCCTTCAAGGGCATCATCGATCTGTTCGAGATGAAGGCCTATATCTACAACGATGACAAGGGAGAGGATATCTCGATCGTCGACATCCCCGAAGATATGGTGGATCTCGCCGAGGATTATCATCTCCAGCTCGTTGAGGGCTGCTGCGAGCTCGATGACGACCTGATGGAGAAATATCTTGAAGATGAAGATTCCGTCACGGTCGAAGAGATGAAAGCCGCTCTGCGCGCGGCGACCTGCGACTGCAGGGCAGTTCCGGTCTGCTGTGGTTCCGCCTACAGGAACAAGGGCGTGCAGAAAATGCTGGATGCCGTCATTGAATATATGCCGGCGCCCACCGACATCCCTGCCATCAAGGGCACGGATCCGGACGGCAACGAGGTCGAGAGGCATTCCTCCGACGAAGAACCGTTCGCGGCGCTTGCATTCAAGATCATGGCTGATCCGTTCGTCGGAAAGCTTGCGTTCTTCCGCGTCTACTCCGGTACCATGGATACCGGTTCCTATATCCTGAATGCCACAAAGGGCAAGAAGGAGCGCGTCGGCCGCATCCTGCAGATGCATGCCAACAAGCGCGCGGAGCTGGAGAGAGTGTACTCCGGAGATATCGCGGCGGCAGTCGGTTTCAAATTTACAACGACAGGTGATACGATCTGCGATGAAGAGCATCCGGTCATCCTTGAATCGATGGAGTTCCCGGAGCCGGTCATTGAGCTCGCGATCGAGCCCAAGACAAAAGCAGGTCAGAGCAAGATGGGCGAGGCACTTGCCAAGCTGGCTGAGGAGGATCCCACCTTCCGTGCGCATACGGATCAGGAGACGGGCCAGACGATCATCGCCGGCATGGGCGAGCTTCACCTGGAGATCATCGTAGACAGACTTCTGCGTGAGTTCCGCGTGGAGGCGAACGTAGGCGCGCCGCAGGTCGCTTACAAGGAAGCCATCACGAAGGAAGTCACCATCGACAGCAAGTATGCGAAGCAGTCCGGCGGCCGCGGCCAGTACGGACACTGTAAGGTGATCTTCACACCGACCGATCCGAACGGAGAGGAGCCCTTCAGCTTCGAATCCACGGTCGTCGGCGGCGCCATCCCGAAGGAATATATCCCGGCGGTCGGCGAAGGTATCGAGGAGGCCACACAGGCCGGTATCCTCGGCGGTTTCCCGGTCCTGGGCGTGCATGCGAACGTCTTTGACGGTTCCTACCACGAGGTGGACTCCAGTGAGCTGGCATTCCACATCGCCGGTTCCATGGCCTTCAAAGAGGCAATGCAGAAGGCGGCTCCCGTCCTTCTCGAGCCGATCATGCGTGTTGAGGTCACGATGCCCGAGGAATACATGGGCGACGTGATCGGAGACATCAGCGGACGGCGCGGACGTATTGAAGGAATGGATGACCTGGGCGGCGGCAAGATCGTTCGCGGTTATGTCCCGCTTGCCGAGATGTTCGGCTACTCGACGGATCTGCGTTCCAAGACGCAGGGACGCGGCAATTACTCCATGTTCTTTGAATGCTATGAGCAGGTTCCGAAGAACGTGCAGGATAAAGTACTCAGCGCTCTCACAAAATAGAAATATTTAAAATATTTCTTGCAAAGTAGACTGTTATGAAATATAATGTAAAACAGCCTATGTTTGATTACAT
The DNA here is from genome assembly GCA_905235435.1 of uncultured Lachnospiraceae bacterium. Taxonomy (GTDB): domain Bacteria; phylum Bacillota; class Clostridia; order Lachnospirales; family Lachnospiraceae; genus CAMOKZ01. Next base: position 5,683 of record CAJOLD010000007.1, on the reverse strand, counting down.
TGCGAGCAACAATAGCCATTAAGGCGATCTTTCAAGGAGGAAATTTTAAAATGGCAAAAGCTAAATTCGAAAGAACGAAACCGCATTGCAACATCGGTACCATCGGACACGTTGACCATGGTAAGACCACTCTGACAGCTGCTATCACCAAGGTCCTTGCGATCAGAGTTCCGGGTAACGTAGCAACAGATTTCGATAACATCGATAAGGCTCCCGAAGAGAGAGAACGTGGTATCACGATCTCTACCGCTCACGTAGAGTATGAGACCGAGAAGAGGCACTATGCACACGTTGACTGTCCCGGCCATGCTGACTATGTCAAGAACATGATCACCGGCGCTGCTCAGATGGATGGCGCTATCCTCGTAGTTGCTGCTACCGACGGTGTTATGGCTCAGACGAAAGAGCACATCCTTCTTTCCCGTCAGGTAGGTGTTCCGTACATCGTAGTATTCATGAACAAGGTCGACATGGTCGACGACGAAGAGCTGCTTGAGCTGGTCGACATGGAGATCCGCGAGCTGCTTAACGAGTACGAGTTCCCGGGCGATGACACCCCGATCATTCAGGGTTCCGCTCTGAAGGCTCTGGAAGATCCGAACAGCGAATGGGCTGACAAGATCATGGAGCTGATGGATGCTGTTGACACCTGGATCCCGGATCCGCAGCGTGACACCGACAAGCCGTTCCTTATGCCGCCTGTTGAGGACGTATTCACCATCACCGGTCGTGGTACCGTTGCTACCGGCCGTGTTGAGCGTGGTACCCTTCATCTGAATGAGGAAGTTGAGATCGTAGGTATCAAGGAAGAGATCGAGAAGACCACCGTTACCGGTATCGAGATGTTCCGTAAGCTTCTTGATGAGGCTCAGGCCGGCGACAACATCGGCGCTCTGCTTCGTGGTATCAAGAGAGAAGAGATCCAGCGTGGTCAGGTTCTGGTAAAACCCGGTTCCGTTAAGTGCCACACCAAGTTCACGGCTCAGGTCTATGTCCTTACCAAGGATGAGGGCGGCCGTCATACTCCGTTCTTCAACAACTATCGTCCGCAGTTCTATTTCAGAACCACTGACGTTACCGGACTGATCAAGCTTCCGGAAGGCACCGAGATGTGCATGCCGGGCGACAACGTCGAGATGACCATCGAGCTGATCCATCCGATCGCTATGGAGCAGGGTCTTACCTTCGCTATCCGTGAAGGCGGCCGTACCGTAGGATCCGGACGTGTAGCTTCCATCATCGAGTGATCACGCCCTTAAGAGATCAAACAGAAGAACTATCAAGGCCCGGAAGGCATTGCCTTCCGGGTCTTTTTCTGTCACAGGACTGTTGACAGGGCCGGCGTTTCCGGGTAAAATGAAAATCGTTCTCAGTTTTGAAAATGATCAGGAGTACAGGATGAAACGTTATCAGACCAGGTCTTACAGGATGATCGTCGACTATCTTGAGACGATTCCGGGCGAGCATGTGACGGCGCAGGATATACAGGAGCATTTTACCGGTATTGGCGAGCCGATCGGACTTGCGACCATCTACCGGCAGATCGAACGTCTCGTGGAGGAGGGGCTGCTCAGCCGCTATTTTTCCGAGGGGACGGAGAGTGCCTGCTATGAATTCTGCGACAGGCGGAAAAGCTGTATCCGGCCGGTCTGTTTTCACTGTAAATGTGATACCTGCGGTGAGCTGATCCATCTGCAGTGTGATGAGATAGCCGCCGTCAGCGCGCACCTTAGGGCTGAGCACGGGTTTGCGCTGAATCCATATAAGACAGTATTTTACGGCACCTGCGAGAAATGCATGAGAAAACTGCTCGGGAAAGAAGACATCCAGGAAGGAGGTGAGGAGCATGGCGCTGATCACATGTCATGATGTGACCCTCGGCTATGAGGGAACGGTCCTTGTCGAGGACCTGAATTTTGAGATCGGAAGCGGTGATTACCTCTGTATCCTGGGGGAGAACGGCTCCGGAAAATCAACGCTCATCCGCACGCTCCTGCACCTTCAGGATCCCGTGAAGGGGACGGTGACGGAGGGAGACGGGCTGCGCAAAAACGAGATCGGTTATCTTCCGCAGCAGACCCTTGTCCAGAAGGACTTTCCGGCATCCGTGGAGGAGATCGTGCTCTCCGGCTGTCTCGGCAGAAGCGGCTTTCGGCCGTTCTATACGAAAGAGGAGAAGGCGCTCGCCGGGAAAAATATGGAAAGACTCGGGATTCTGGATCTGAAAAAGCGATGCTACCGCGAGCTGTCCGGCGGCCAGCAGCAGAGGGTCCTGCTTGCGCGCTCGCTCTGCGCGACGCAGAAGATCCTTCTGCTTGACGAGCCGGTCTCGGGGCTTGACCCGAAGGCAGCGCTCGAAATGTATGATCTGATCGCGCAGCTCAACCGCGAGAGCGGCATCACAGTCATCATGGTCACCCACGACATGGTTTCCATCCGCTATGCGACGCACATCCTGCACATCGGCGACGGATGGTTTTTCGGCACAAAAGATGAATACCTCTCATCTCCGGCGGGCAGCTCTTTTGCCGGCCTGTATGAGACGGAACAGAAGGAAGGAGAGTAGAGCGGTATGATCGAAACACTCAGGATGTATCTTGCCTATCCTTTTGTCCGCTATGCCGTCATCGTAGGGGTGCTCACGGCGCTCTGCGCTTCCCTGCTGGGCGTCTCGCTCGTGCTCAAGCGGTTTTCCTTCATCGGAGACGGCCTCTCGCATGTCGCCTTCGGGGCGATGGCCATCGCCGCGGTACTGCACGTCGCAAATTCGATGCTCATCGTGCTGCCGGTGACGGTGCTCTGCGCCATCCTTCTGCTTCGGCCGGGGCAGAATGCGAAGATCCGCGGGGACGCTGCCATCGCGATCCTTTCCGTCGGATCGCTCGGGATCGGCTATCTTCTGATGAATATCTTTTCGACCTCGTCGAATCTCTCCGGGGACGTCTGCAGTTCCCTCTTCGGTTCGACGTCCATCCTTACGCTTTCGTCCGCGGAGGTCGCTCTCTGTATAGCGGTATCGGTGATCGTGATCGGTTGCTTTATCTTTTTCTATCATAAGATCTTTGCGGTCACATTCGATGAATCCTTCGCGCAGGCGACGGGGACGGACGCGGAAAAGTTCAATCTGCTGATCGCCGTCATCGTCGCCGTGATCATCGTTCTAGCCATGAACCTGGTGGGATCGCTGCTGATCTCCGCGCTGATCATCTTCCCGGCGCTTTCGGCAATGCGCCTTTTCAGCAGCTTTCTGTCCGTAACGGTCTGTTCTGCGGTGCTCTCGGTCGTCTGTACCCTGACAGGCATGCTCGGATCGATCCTCTGGGAGACGCCCGTGGGCTCCACGATCGTCGCGGTGGATATCGCCGCCTTCCTGATCTGCTGCCTCATCTCGCGTGTGAGAAGAGCGTAGAACGTTTGACAAAGCCGCACAAATGGGCCACAATATAAGTACAGACTGAGAAAGAATGCTTATTTTGCGGGGCGAAAACAGTGGCACATGCAAATAAGAGAGGGCGTTTTGGCGCTTTTTTCAGATTTCAGATCCTATATAAGATCGCGGCTTTTGACTTTTTTTTCCTTGTCATGAACTGCGCCCTGCAGATCTCCATGCGGATCTCGGGCTATCGGTATATTACAAGGGAAAATCTGGGACGATTCCTCCGCCATCCTTCTGTGCTGGTGTCGGGAGTTGTCCTTTTTGCGCTTCTGGCACTCTATTCCCTTGCCGACAGGGTGAGTGTGATCTATCTTCTGTATTCCGAAACGGAGAAACACAAAGGACCGGGCGTTACGGATACGTTCCGGTTTACCATGCGCAGAACGGGGGATCTGCTGAAAGAAAAGGGGCGGATCCATATCCTGTTCAACGCGTTCTTTGAAGAGTTCTATGCGAGCGGTGCCATGCTCTTTGTGCTCGTACAGACATCTCTGCTGAAAGAGATCTTCCGCGTCATCTTCGGCGACTGGCGGCTGCTTGCGCCGTGGCTCATCCTGATCATCGCGGGCGGCATCGCATGCCTGTTTTTGAGCGGCATCGTCCCCGAGATGCTGTTTGACGGCGTATCCCATCGGGAAGCACTCAGGCGGATCACGAAGAGAAAGACCGGGGATACGCTGCGCATCGGCCTGTATTATATCGTGATCCAGCTCTTGTATTTCGGCGTCTTTCTTCTGACGATGGGCGTCAGTATTTTCATCGCGTTCCGCCTTCAGGGGGTCATCCGCAGGCTGGTCTCTTTTTCGCTCGGCAGGGTATTTATTGTCTGCACCGTCATGACGGTGGAGATCGTGCTCTTCGGCATCATGAACGGCGGGATCACCTTCTTTTTGATGGCACCGGACCGCAAAAAGAGTATCAAGCCCCCGGCACCTCTTAGCGAAGAGGCGCAGCGACGGATCCCTGCTCTGTGCGTGATCACTGTCATCGCGGTCATGGCTTTTACGGGACTGCATACATTCAATGCCTTCAGAGGAAGATACAATCCCAACATTGAGCTCGTGCATACGATGGAGATCACTGCGCACCGCGGCGCTTCCCGCTATTATCCGGAGAATACGATGGCAGCCTTCGAGGCTGCGGTCAGTCTCGGCACGGACTGGATCGAGCTCGACATCCAGCAGAGCAAAGACGGGCAGCTCTTCGTGATGCATGACGCCGGCTTCGGACGCACCTGCGGCGTCAATGCGAAATCCTGGGAGCTGGACAGCGAGCAGATACGCACGATGGATGCCGGCAGGAAATTCGGCCAGGCATTTGAGGGAGAACCGGTGCCTTTCCTGGAGGACGTCATAGACTATGCAAAATCTGTGGGCGTGCGTCTGAATATCGAGCTGAAGCCGACGGAGCAGCAGGAAGGCATGGAGGAGAACCTGGTCCGTATGCTGCAGGAAAAGAACTTCATCGGGGACTGTGTCGTGACGTCGCAGAAATACAGTTCTCTGAAAAAAGTCAAAGAACTGGATCCGACGATAACGACCGTGTACGTGATGAGCCTGGCCTATGGAAACCTGGTGCGGCTTGACGCGGCAGACGCGTTCAGTATTCATATGGGAAGCGTTACGGACCGGGTGGTATCCAACGTGCATAATGCCGGCAAACAGATCTTTGCCTGGACGGTCAACAAACGCAACGATATGGAGGTCATGATGGACCGCCGCGTGGACAACATCATCACTGACGATATCTCGCTTGCAAGGAACTGCGTAGGCATGGCGCGGACCGGCGATGAGATCTGGATCTTCATCCGCTGGGTCCGCAGGATCCTGACGGTATGATCACAAAATTTGCATATGACACGATTTATGATATAATAATAAACTGTATATTAACCGGGGAGACAATAAGGGTTTTGTAAGATCAAGGAGGGCCTGTTTTTGAATAAGTTTAAAGAATGGCTGTCAGACTATCTCAGGTATTTTATTCTTATCGGCATCATTGCAGTCCTGATCGGCTGCTCCTTTGCGGGAGTGAACTTATATAAAAAAGTAGCCGGAAGAGAAACTTCTGTGACTTCTGAAAACGGAGGCGAAGCCGCGGGAAATGAAAGCGGCGCTGCCGGCTCCGGCAATATAGCGCCTTCCGATCCGGGAACGGACAGCGGCGCGGCGTCATCAGAATCTGAAACTTCAAAAGAGACAGAATCCGAGACGCAGGCAAAGACCGAGACGGAAACAGAGACGGCCG
>CAJOLD010000006.1 GCA_905235435.1 uncultured Lachnospiraceae bacterium | reverse complement strand
GGGGAAGTCGGGATAGAGCTCGAAGGGCTGGCCCTTCAGCTTGGCCACGAACATGTCCACGCAGCGCTCCCGCGTACAGGCAAGCGTCATATTGCCGGCAACGTGCGGCGTGAGGATCAGGTTCGGCGCGCTCCAGAGCGGATCGTCCTGCGGAAGCGGCTCCCTGCTCATCACGTCGAGGGCGGCTCCCCAGAGCCTCCCCTCCTCCAGCGCCCGGATCAGCGCCGCCTCGTCGATCGCGCTGCCCCGGCCGACGTTGACGATCACGGCATCCCGGGGAAGAAGCGCGATCCTCTCTTCGGAAAGGAGGCCGGCCGTCTCCTTCGTTCCCGGAAGGCTCATCGCCAGGATATCCGTCTCCGGCAGGACCTCATCCAGGCTGCTGATGGGCACCATCCTGTCGAAGGCCGCCCCGCCGCCCGCCGCGCGGCACCTGCCGCTGCGGGATACGCCCGTTACAAGGGCCGGCTCAAAGCCGCGGACCCGCTCGGCAAAACGCGTACCCGCGTCGCCGGCGCCGAGGACCGTCACCCTGCTTTTATAGATGGATCTCTGCGGAACCGGCGCATGCCACCGGTTCTTTGCCGTATCCTCCTCAAAGACCGGCATCCTGCGAAGCAGCATCAGCGTGAGCATCAGCATATGCTCCGCCAGGCTGATTCCGTAGGCCCCGGCGGAATTTGTCAGCAGGCAGGTGTCGTTGGGCAGCGCGCCCGGCGCGAGCGCCCTCTCCGCGCCCGCGGAGGACAGGGCGAGCCACTTTAAATGACTGGCCTTATGGACGTCCCCGATCATCGCCGCAAAGACGATATCCGCGTCCTCCATCGCAGAGGCCGCCTGCATCTGCGTATCATAAAACGTGACCTCATAGCCGCAATCGGCCGCTGCCGCGCGGATCTTATCCTTCAGCGGCTCCTCATAATTCTTTTCGATGACAATGATCTTTCCGGACATATGCTCTCCTTTCGCGGGGCCTTTTCCTTCTTCCCTGCAGGTCAAAATAATGATCTGTAAAGATTATACTTGAGCCGGAAATATTACACAAGACAGCTTGCAAAAATGCCTGCGCGGAAGGATAATATGAGCATAAGAAAAGCCCCGCCTCCCCGAGGCAGAACGGAGATGCATATGAGCAGAAAGGTTATTTCGGCAGGCCATATCTGTCTGGATATCACGCCGGTGTTTCCCGGCGGACATACCTATTCGGAAGCCGGAGAGCTTCTTGCCCCCGGCAAGCTGATCCAGCTGGCAGGGACCACCACCTACACCGGCGGTTCCGTCGGGAACTCCGGTCTGGCCCTCAAGGTCCTCGGCGCGGACGTCACCCTGCTTGGAAAAGTCGGCGACGACGCCTTCGGCAGCGCCGTAAAAAGCATCACGGGAAAATACGGGGCCTTCGGGCTCATCACGGATCCCGCCGTCTCGACCTCCTATACGATCGTCCTTGCCATTCCCGGTATCGACAGGATCTTCGTGATCGACACGGGGGCCAACGACACCTTCTCGGGAAGCGATATCCCGGAGGAGGCCCTTGAGGACGTCTGTCTCTTCCATTACGGCTATCCGCCTGTCATGAAAAAATTTTACAGCGACGAAGGCCAGGAGCTGTCCGGGATGTACCGGCGCATGAAGGACCACGGCATCGCGACGAGCCTGGACATGTCCTACATCGATCCGGATTCCCCGGCGGGAAAGGCGAACTGGCGCGCGATCCTGGAAAAAACGCTGCCGTATACGGACCTCTTCCTCCCGAGCTATGAGGATATCTGCGGGATCTTCGGAGAGCCGGACCCGGACGCGGTCGCGGACAAGATCTCCAGCGCCCTTTCCATGGCGGAGGAGATGATCGATATGGGCGCCGCCGTCGTCATGGTCAAATGCGGAACGCAGGGCATCTGCTACAGGACGGCAGACAGGAGCCGGATAGAAAAGATCGGTCCGCGCCTCGCAATAGACGCAGACGCATGGGCAGATCAGAGCGGCATTCAAAAGAGCTTTAAAGCGCCGCGCGTTCTCTCCGCCACCGCTGCCGGCGATGCGGCGATCGCCGCTTTCCTGAAGGCGGTCCTGGATGGATACGGCCCGGCGGGGAGCGTCCGTTTCGCTGCCGCCGAGGGCTGCTGCGCCGTGACCACCTACGATACGCTCAGCGGCCTTAAGACGCTGGACGAGCTTGAGGCAATGATCGCAGCGGGCTGGGAGACCAACTGAGCCTCCTTCATAAGCCCTGCCGCAAAAACGCAAAAAAAGAGGGCTGCCTGACTTTCTCGTCATCAGACAGCCCCGTTAATACGGTTCTTTTAATACCATTTTGTTTTAACCTCCTTTCGTTTTATTCGGTCCTTTTTCTTCGCTATGGAGCTCTTCCCTTCCCTTTCATAAAGATCTCCTCCCTTCAGTTACATGATCTATGTAAACTCCTTTGGAGATTGTATTTGGGGGAAGCTTTCTTATTTCATTGGACCGTCCTCCTATCTGGCTTTTGCTCTATTTCTTTTGTTATCTAGATATTAGCAGAAAACCAGTTTTGTGTCAACTGGTTTTCTGTATTTTTTTAAATTATTTTCTTGTTGTTTGCCCAAATTGTCTATTGTGTCTGTACTTTTCGCACAATTGATATATTTCAAGCCTTTTTTTCTCATTTTTATTGCAGCTGCAGGCCCCAGATCAGGCAGGCCCTGGTCCCGACGACCACATAGCTGTCATAGACCGCCGGCGAAGCTTCGATCACTCCCTCGCTGAGCGAGATCCGGTCAAGCTCCTCCCCGGAAAGCCCGTCCAGCAGGTACATCGTCCCGTTTCCGCTGCAGTACAGGACGCGGCCTTTGCCGTCTTCGCCGTAAACGCAGACCGGCGAGGACCATGCGTAGGCCGACGAGTGCTCCCATACGACATCCCCCGTTTTCTTATCGAGGCACGTAAGGACGCCGAGGTAGGGATCCCCGGTCCTGGAGACCGTCACATAGATATAATCGGAGAGGGACTGCTCTCCCACCGCGGCCGTGGACTGGACGCCGCCCGAGACGCCGTCCTCGGTGTAGCACTCATAGGGCGTCTGCCAGACGATCTCCCCTGTCTCGGCGTCGATCTTCCAGATGGGGATCTCCGCGGTCGACCTGCTCCTCCAGCCCAGATGGAAGGAGGTGCTGATATAGATGTACAGATGGCCGTCTTCCATGGAGAGCACAGGGGATGAATTCGTATCATCCAGGGTATCCTGCACCCAGACAAGCTCCAGCGTGTTCAGATCCAGGCACATCAGGTTGCCGCCGTTGTCAGCGACAAAGAGATAACCGCCGTAGACCGCCGCGCTCGTCTCCATGCCCACCCAGTAGGACGCCGAAGAAGTCCTTATCCCGCTGTACCGCCATTTGACGACCTGATCGGGATCGATGGACAGGGTCCCCGCGGCTGCATCCCAGTCCGTATTCAGGTGGATCAGGTAGAGGATCCCGCTCTCCCCCGGATAGATCAGCGTATCCGAAGCGGCGTCCACCAGGGCGGAGGAATCGAAATAGCTGAGCGAACCGCGCAGAGAGAAGGGATCGTTGTCGCCGAAGGTGTACATCACGCTGCAGTCGACCAGATTGATGATGAAGGCTTTTGCCCTTCCCCGGCTGCTGTCGTAGCCCGCTCCCAGGTAGAGGATGGGATATCCGCGGGGATCCAGGGCGCCCGCGCCCTTAAAGGTATAGCCCAGGTAGAGCTTCTCCCTCGTATTGCTGCCCGTCTTCAGATCCATGAAGTAAACATAGCCGTCCATGCAGGCGTAGATCACCTCGACAAGGTCGTCGTCCTCCTTGGCCCAGTCATACATGTTCATGACCGCCTTGGTCTCCCGCGGCCATTTGACCATCAGGGGCTGGCCGGTCCAGCCGCTGCCGGTCCAGACGGCATTGTTATACTGCAGGGCGCCGGTCGACATCGACCACACGCTGCTGACCGTATCCTCTTTCAGATCCGCCGTGCCGAAGGCGGGGCTGCTGCGGAAGTTGTTCCCGCGGAAGGTGATCACGCCGTCCAGGTCCGTATAATCTTCGCCCCTTCCGAAATCCATGTGATACCAGGGCGTAAAGGCGGAGATATCCTCCAGAATCTCGCCGTTCTGCTCGATCTCGGTAAAATCGATCAGGGCCGCGGGATCCGCGTGAGGGCCCGCGTGCGGTTCAAGGATCAGCTCGGTCTCCGGCGCCTCGGTCTCTTCAGGAACAGGAAGCTCCGTCTCCGTGACGGCAAACACTGGCTCCGGTCCCTCCACAGCGTTCCCGGCGAGTGCTCCGCGGGCATTTTCCGCGCGCAGGGTGCGCCCGAAAAGCGTCACGCTGCCGCCGAAGCCGAAGATGTACCAGGCCAGTGCTCCCACGCAGAGGACGAGGATGACCGGGACCGCGATCAGCAGGCGGAACGCCGCCGTATCCTTAAAGGTCCGGAAGACCTCTTTGTCTGTGGCGGCGTACCTGCTGTATTCCTTATACTTTTTATCTTTCTGTTCACGCATAAACGATCACTGCCGCAAGCTCCACGGTCTCCTCTGTGCGGTTGGCGATCCCGTGTCCCGTCCCTGCCGGGCAGAGAGTCACATCGCCTGCCGTCACGGTCTTTATCGTCCCGTTGTCATTGTACTCGGCAGTCCCCTTCATAATATAGAAAAGCTCCGAATCTTTTTCGTGCACGTGGAAGCCGATGCTGCACCCGGGCTTTAACGTGATCTTCGCGAACAGTCTTCCCTTATCGTTCAGCTCGCTGCCGTCCGCGATAAAGTTCGTGATCTCCACGGTCCCGTCGCCGTCCCTCATATGCTCGCGGTATTCCACCCTGCATTCCTCTGCCTTCCTGATCATACACTGCTCCTTTCCGGGCTCCGGCCCGCGCTTTCCTGTTTATTTTCTATAAAGATCTCTTCCCATTGAAGGAACATATAGATCGTCCAGATCTGGTGCCAGTATCTGTCCGGCCTGCGCAAAAACCTCTTCCACAGAAGATCCAGCTGCTGTTTTTTAAACCACCTTGCAGCCGCGGGCGTCTCAAAGGCCTCTCTTACCCGGCCGCCGAAACGCTCCTGCTGCAGCCAGACACAGACCGGGGTCTCAAACCCGATCTTCCTTCGCCGGCAGATCTCCTCGGGGAGCGCATGCGCCGCCGCCCTGCGGAAGACGAGCTTCCCGGTGCTGCGGGTGACCTTGTGCCCCGAAGGAATGGAAGCCGCCAACTCAAAGACGCGCCTGCTGACAAAGGGCATACAGAACCGGATCCCCGTCCCCGCGGAGATCCTGTCGATCCCCAGCAGGATGCTGTTTGCGAAGCCCAGGCGAAGATCGTGGTCGCACATCAGGGTGACCATGTCAGCCCCTTCGGCAGTGGGGCAGCATTCCCGCACCGTCTCGTACGGATCGATCAGCTCCGGCTTTCCGTTTAAGATCTTCCGGATCCCCGACCGTCCGAATACAACGGTATTTCCGGGATGCTCCGTGATATCCCTCTCTCCCGCGAGCATGAGCCAGCTGCCCGGAAGACCCGGGAACTGTCCGGCGATGCCCGCCGCGGCGCGCCGCAAAGGACCCGGAAGGACCCAGTAAGGCGCCCTCCGCAGGGCGGCCCTGCAGCTGTGGTACCCGCCGAACATCTCGTCGATGCCCTCCGCGGAATACACGGTATCGCACCTTCCCTGCAGTTCTTTGCACATCAGGTAGAGCGCCGGCTCCGAGGCATCCCCCAGGGGTTCCTCCAGACAGCGCAGCACCTCCGGGATGCTCCGCAGGTACCGGTCCGGATCGATCAGGTGAAGCTCATTTTCCACGCCGAGGGCCGCTGCCGTCTCCTGCGCGCCGGTCTCCTCATGCCAGGCAGAGTCCCGGAAACAGGCCGTGTGCGTGTGCGCTGTGTTGCTGACGGCCGTCAGGTACGCCGAATCGACGCCGGAGGACAAAAGGCCGTGCGTCACCTTTCCGCGCGGCGTTTCCTTTACGGACTGCCGCAGCGTTTTGTCCAGCTGCGCCGCCCAGTCGTCCAGGGAGACGCCCGTTTTCGGCGAATATTCCGGCTGCCAGTACCGCCTCTTCGTGAGCTGTCCCTTTTTGTAGACCGCGAACTCGCCGGGAAGGAGCTTGCTGACCCCCTCGAAGAGCGTTCCCGGTCCGGGGACGAAGGAGAACATCAGATAGAGCTGCAGGCTCTTTTCATCCACGGCCGGACGGATGCGCGCCGCGCGCAGCACCTCCATGGGACTTGTCCCGAAGCGGAAGGGCATCCCCTTCCGGCAGGCATAATAGCCGCCCCGGATGCCGAATCGGTCCCGGCCGATCAGATATTCCTCCGATGACGAATCGTAGAGGGCGACGAAAAACCCGCCGTCCATGTGGGAAAGCAGATTCTTCCCCCACATCCGGTAGCAGCCCGCGGTGAGCGCCTTCAGGTTCTCTTCATTCTGAGGCAGCGCGGGAAGACCGGCCTTCGCGCAGAGCTCTGTGTAATTGGTCAGATATCCGTCAAACCGGAGTGCTTCGATCATTTTTTCAGAGACGTTACGATCCGGACAGCGTCGGAAAGCTCGTCGCGCAGCACGGTGTCAAACGCGCCGGCATCCGCGGCCTGCGCAAGGGAGGGATCCAGAGGCAGCCTTCCGGCAACGGGGATCCCCATCTCGCCGGCGGCCTCTTCGGCCCTGCTCTTTCCGAACAGTTCGATCTTTTTCCCGCAGTCGGGGCAGGTCACGAAGCTGAAATTCTCCACCACGCCGAGGACAGGGATATTCATCATTTCCGCCATATTCCAGGCTTTTTTCACGATCATGCGGACCAGGTCCTGCGGGGAGGTGACGATCATGATGCCGTCCACCGGCAGAGACTGGAACACCGTCAGCGGTACGTCGCCGGTTCCCGGAGGCATGTCGACCAGCAGGTAATCCAGCTCTCCCCAGATCACGTCCGTCCAGAACTGCTTTACCGTCCCGGCGATCACGGGGCCTCTCCAGACCACCGCCTGCTCCGGATCCGGCACCAGCAGGTTGAGGGACATGACCTTGATGTCATTGCGCGTGATCTCCGGGAGGATTCCCTCCTCCATCGCGCTTGCGGGGCCCGTAAGCCCGTACATGCGGGGAATGGAGGGACCCGTGATGTCCGCGTCCATGATCCCCACGCGCCAGCCCGCGGCAGCGAGCATGTTGGCAAGCGTTGCCGTCACGAGCGATTTCCCGACGCCTCCCTTGCCGCTGACCACGCCGATCACATGGCCCACCTCTGTATACGCGTTCGGTTCCTCCAGGAAGCTGACCGGAGTCTGCGCCCCCGGACATCCCTCACAGCTTTCTCTTGAGCAGCTTTCTGCGCCGCTGCAGTTTCTCTCTTTCTCATCCGCCATGATCATTCTGTCCTTTCTTTTGTTTTTTCGGCGGATATCTCCACCAGCCTGTCAAGCAGCCGCATGGCGGCCGCCTCCTTGCTCATGATCTCAAGATGCTCCGTCCTCTCCCGGTCGATCAGCGTCAGCACATTGGTGTCCGTGCCGAAGCCGGCACCCTCCACCCGGAGGCTGTTTGCCGCGATCAGGTCCAGATTCTTTCTGCCAAGCTTCTCCCGCGCCCTCTCCTCAAGCTCCGAGGTCTCCATGGCGAAGCCGCAGAGGATCTGCCCCTCTCTTTTATGTTCGCCGAGATACTGCAGGATATCCTGCGTGCGGGCCAGGGGAAGAAGCCACTCTTCTTCCGCCTTCTTTGTCTTCTCATCGTTGACGGAGGCGGGCCTGTAGTCCGCGACCGCGGCAGCCTTGATGATAAAGTCCTGCTGCGGGGCGCGCTCCGTCACCTCCCGGAACATGTCCGCCGCGCTGACGATGGGCACAAGCTCCGCGAATGGCGGAGGATCGAGCGCCACCGGGCCGCTGACGAGCGTCACTTTGGCACCGCGCAGGGCCGCCATCCGGGCGATGGCATAACCCATCTTCCCGGAGGAATGATTGGTGATAAAGCGGACCGGGTCGATGCTCTCCTGCGTCGGCCCCGCCGTCACGAGCACCTTCTTTCCCGCCAGGTCATGCGGAAGCGCGCAGGCGCGGAGGATGTGCTCCATCAGCAGCTTTTCCTCCGGCAGCTTTCCCTTTCCGTCATCGCCGCAGGCAAGATGCCCCGAGGCGGGCTCTATGATCTCCCATCCGTCCCGGCGCAGCGTCTCTAAATTCCGCTGCGTCGCGGGATTCTCATACATTCTCGTATTCATCGCCGGCGCCGCCAGCTTCGGGCAGGTGCACGCGAGCATCGTCGTCGTCAGCATATCGTCCGCGATCCCGCAGGCCAGCTTCGCGAGCACGTTTGCCGTCGCGGGCGCGATGATCGCGAGATCCGCCTCCTTCGCGAGAGAGACGTGCTCCACCTTGAACTCGAAATTCCGGTCAAAGGTGTCCGTAAGGCACTTGCGCCCGGTCAGCTGCTCGAAGGTGACGGGATGTACAAAGTACTGACCGTTCGCGGTCATGATCACCTGCACCTGCGCGTGCTGTTTGACCAGCATGCTCGCCAGAGAGGCCGCCTTATAAGCGGCAATGCTCCCGGATACCCCGAGTATGATCGTTTTCCCTTTCAGCATTGGCAGCTCCTTTTCTAAATGATCTCGCTCTTCCCGGTCCTCGTCATCAGTTCCTCTGAGATCCTGGCCGGGTCTTCCCCGTAAGTGACGATCCGGTCCACAGCGGCGGCAAGGGGCATCTCCACCCCGTACTGCGCCGAGAGCTCCATGGCCGCGGGCAGCGCGTTGACGCCCTCAACGACCATACCGACCTCTTTGATGGCCTCCTGCGGGGCCATCCCCTGTCCGATCAGCAGTCCGCAGCGGTTGTTCCTGCTGTGCATGCTGGTCGCCGTAACGATCAGGTCGCCGATCCCGGCAAGCCCGCTGAAGGTCTCCCTGCGGCAGCCCATGGCACTCCCCAGCCGGCCGATCTCATGGATGCCGCGGGTAATGATCGCGGCCTTCGCGTTGTCTCCGTTGCCGGCGCCCGTGGAGATCCCGGCCGCCAGGGCGATCACGTTCTTCAGCGCCCCGCACAGTTCGATGCCGAGAACGTCATCATTCGTGTAGACGCGCATGTTCCTGTTCATAAATATTTCCTGCACGGTGCGCGCGGTCTCCGGATCCTTCGAGGCGGAGACGATGGCGGTCAGCATATCCTTTGCGACCTCCTCCGCGTGCGTCGGCCCCGAAAGGGCCGCCAGGCGCGCCGTCTTTCCGGCCTTCCCGAGCTCATCCGCGATAATGCCCGTCATGGTCAGGTGCGTACCGGGCTCGATCCCCTTTGCCGCGTCCGCGATCAGCTGTCCTTCCGGCACATACGCCGCCGCGGCCTTTGCCGTGGAGCGGACAAAAACGGAGGGGACGGCAAAAAGGAGAAGATCCCTGCCGCCGCACACTTCCTCAAGGTCCGCCGTAAACCGGATCTCATCCGGGATCACCATGCCCGGAAGGTTGGGATGGCGCCGCGAAGCCGAAAATTCGGTGACTTCTTTTTCCAGCGCCGACCACACGGTCACTTCATGCCCATCCAGACACAGCATGCGGGCCAGGGCCATGCCCCAGGTCCCCGCTCCGAGGACGCCGATCCTGCTTTTGTTTTCTGTCTGCATAAATATCATCCTTTCCGCCCCCGCGGGGGCCTCTACACAGTGTAGCACATTCGGCCGGATATAACCACATATGGTTGTGTGTATCTCTGAAAATACTTTACACCTTCTTTGCGCCGGTGATATAGTAGCGTTGATTGTATTGTATCCCGCATGGGAATAATAACAAGGAGGACAACTGAATATGAAAACACGCAAGAAAGACACCCGGTGGATGGTAAGTACTGCACTTATGGCAGCTGTCGTCGTGCTCCTGGCGAACACGCCGCTCGGCATGATACAGCTTCCGGTCATTAAGGCAACAACTGTACACATTCCCGTGATCTTAGGTTCCATTCTCTTAGGCCCTGCCTCAGGCGCAATTCTAGGCTTTGTGTTCGGCATCTGCTCGATCGTCAGCAATACCACCGCGCCCACCCTTCTCTCCTTTGCTTTTTCGCCGTTTCTCGCGGCTGATCTTGCCGGGGTATTCAAAGCCCTCTGGATCGCCGTCGGCTGCCGCATCCTTCTCGGCGTGATCGCCGGCTGGCTGTGGATCTTTCTGAAAAAGCTCCGTGTAAATTCCTGGGTCGCGCTTCCCGTTACCGCTTTTATCAGTTCCATCATGCACACCATCCTCGTCATGGGCAGCATCTATCTTCTGCTTGCCAGACAGTACGCGGAGGCGAAGCAGGTGGCAGTGACCGCGGTCTTCGGTCTGGTCATGGGTACGGTCACAGCCTCCGGCATCCCGGAAGCATTTGCCGCCGCCATCCTTGTGACCGCCATCGGCAAGGCTCTTTTGTCCTATGAGGCAAGGAGGGGCAATATATGATCATCGCAATCGACATCGGCAACACCAACATCGTGCTTGCCTGCACAGAGGGGAAAGACATCCTCTTTCAGGAGCGCATCTCCACCGATCTGCAGAAGACGGATCTGGAGCACGCGATCTCCATCAAGACCATCCTTGAACTTCACCACATACGGCCGGAAGCCGTCACCGGAGCCATCATCAGCTCCGTCGTCCCGCCCATCACGGATCTCATCCGCCGGGGACTGCAGAAGGTGACCGGTCTTCGCGACGTCATGGTCGTCGGGCCCGGGATCAAAACCGGCCTCAACATCCTGATGGACAACCCGGCCCAGGTCGGCAGCGACCTGATCGTCGGCGCCGTGGCGGGCATTGCGGAATATCGTCTGCCTCTCGTCATCGTCGACATGGGAACAGCGACAACGATCTGCGTGATCGACGAAAACCGGAATTACATCGGCGGTATGATCCTCCCCGGGCTTTCGGTCTCCCTGAATTCCCTGACAAGCGCCACCTCACAGCTGCCCCGGATCAGTCTGGATCCGCCGCGCCGCCTGATCGGGAAGAATACGATCGACGGCATGAAGAGCGGCGTGCTCTACGGGCATGCCTCCTGTCTGGACGGCATGATCGGGCGCATCGAGGATGAGCTGGGGCAAAGCGTCACCTGCGTCGCAACAGGAGGGCTGGCCGGCTCCGTCGTCCCCCTCTGCCGCCGGGAGATCATCCTGGACGACACGCTCCTTATTAAGGGTCTGCAGATCATCTATGAGAAAAACAGCTGAAAAGAAAGGACCGAAAATTAATGTCTACAGTGCCTGAGCGTCTGGCCGCATTGCGCGCAGCCATGAAAAAGGCGGGGGCCGATATCTGCGTCGTCCCCACGTCGGATTTCCACGGATCGGAAAACATCGGAGACTACTTTAAATGCCGCGAATATATCACCGGGTTTACCGGCTCCGCCGGCACCGCTGTCATCTCGGCAGACGAGGCGGACCTCTGGGTGGACGGCCGCTACTTTCTCCAGGGAGAGGCGCAGCTGAAAGGAAGCGGCATAAGGCTCCGCCGCATGGGCGCAGAGGGCGTGCCGACCCTGGCCGAATACCTGAAGTCAAAAGCGGGCAGGGATGTCACCATTGCCTTTGACGGACGCATTGTCAGCGCCTCCCTCGGGGAGACGGCGGAAAAAGAATTCCGCGGGAAGGGCGGCCGCATCCTCTGGGACCGCGACCTTGTCGGGGAGATCTGGGAAGAGAGGCCCGCGTTCTCCTGCGAGCCCGCCTATTCCATTAAGGAAGAGCTGTGCGGAGAAAGCCGGATCTCAAAGCTTTCCCGCGTGCGGGAAAAGATCGCCGCCCTGGGCGGAGACCGCATGCTCTTTACCTCTCTCGTGGAGATCGCATGGATCCTGAATATCCGCGGGAATGACTCCGCTTTCTGCCCTGTCGTTCTTTCCTTCCTGTCCGTCTCCGCAAAGGACGCGGTCCTTTTCATCCAGGAGGAGGCGGTCAGTGACGCTCTGCGGGCGGAGCTTTCCGCGGACGGCATTACGCTTATGCCCTACATGAGCTTCTACGAATATACAGCCGCCCTTCCCGGGGGCGAAAAGATCCTTTACGACAAAACAAAGACAAGCTGCGCGGTGCTGCGCTCTCTTCCGAAGGGGACGGTGCCCATCGGCGTCCACTCGCCCGCCGCCCTCATGAAAGCCATCAAAAACGAGACCGAGCAGGCCAATATCCGGAAAGCCCATATCGCGGACGGCGTGGCCGTCACGCGGTTCCTGTACTGGGTCAGGCACACGGTCGGAAAGCAGCCCGTCACTGAGATCTCCGCCGCCGAAAAGCTGGAGGAATTTAAGCGCATGGACAGCCGGTACCTGGGACCGAGCTTCGAGACGATCTCCGCGTACGGCCCGCACGCCGCCATCACCCACTACAACCCGACGCCGGAGACTGACATTCCCCTTGAGCCCCGCGGATTCCTTCTTGTAGACAACGGGTCCCAGTACCCGGAGGGGACCACCGACATTACCCGCACCATCGCGCTCGGAGAGACAACGCGGAAAGAAAAAGAGTACTTTACCCGCGTGCTCCGCGGGAACCTGAAGCTCGCGGACGCCCGTTTTCTGCATGGGTGCACCGGACAGACCCTGGACATCCTCGCGAGGGAGCCGCTCTGGGAAGTCGGCGCGGATTACCGGCACGGTACCGGACACGGCGTAGGCTATCTTCTCGCCGTCCACGAGAGGCCCAACCGGATCTCCTGGTCGGCGCCCTCAGGCGACGCCTATCCCTGGGTCTTTGAGGAGGGGATGCTCACGAGCGACGAGCCGGGCATCTATTTTGAGAACGAATTCGGGATCCGGCACGAAAATCTGATGCTCTGCCGGAAGGATGAGAAAAACGAGTTCGGACAGTTCATGCGTTTTGAGACGGTCACGATGGTGCCCTTCGATCTGGACGCCGTCCTCCCCGAAATGATGACGGAGAAGGAGCGGAAGCTCCTGAACGACTACCATCGCAAAGTGTATGAGACGATCTCCCCCTTCCTTGAGGGAGACGAAAAAGAATGGCTGAAGGAGGCAACAAGGCCCATCTGAGGCAGGATAAAACGTGTAAGCCTAAATACCGGGGGCGCCGCGCAAAAGCGAGGCGCCCCCGGTTTATTTCTGAAAGATCATAAGTGTACGGGCTTTCTGTAGGCGGGCTTGACCGTGCGGATCCCAGGATACCGCTCCTTCAGCAGCCTCTCCAGTCCGCGCAGATCAACATTTCTGGAGACCGGCGGGAAGGCGTCGTCAAAGTGGGACAGCATGATCCGCTTCGGGTGCACTCTGTCGATCATCTCCTGTGCTCTCCCCTCAAGATCCAGCAGCCCCTGATAGGGGAGCACCAGAAGATCCGGGCTGTCCGGATAGGTCTCCTCGGAGGCGGGGGCAAAATTCATGCTTCCCGCGAGAAGGATCTGCTTCCCCTCGGCTTCGATCCCGTAGACGAAGGTCTCCCCTCTCTCCGGGAACCGCGCGTTTGCGAGAAGGATGAACGGAAGGTTCTTCGCATGCCGCACCTGATCCGAAGGCGTCAGCGCTTCCCTCAGATTCTTCCTGCTAAAATCAAACTCCGCGTGCTTTCCACGGTAGACCCGCACAAGGAACGGGCCGGCCGGGATCTCCATCCCCGGACGGATCACACAGACCGTATCCGTATCCTCCGCGTACTTCTCAAGCGTCTTTGCGGCTGCGCTGCCGCAGAATACGGTCGGGCCGCAGCCCGCAAGGAGGGCGGGAACGGGATAGAGATGATCAAAATGCCCGTGGGTTATAAAAATGACATCATTATCCGCGAACAGCGCAGGGCTGTTCGGATGAGCCGCGCCGGGGAGCTGCACGAAGGGGTCGAACAGGATCTTTCTCCCCTCCGATTCGATCTCGACCGACGCGGTGCCATACCAGGTTATCTTCATGTTCTCACTGTTTCTATCGATATTGTTCGATATTTCGAACGGTTGTGTTTCCGGGGTTTATTTCATCCAGGCGCTGACCTTCTCATAGATGCCCGCGCCGTCAAGGCCGTATTTGGCGATCAGGGCTCCCGCGGGGCCGGACTCGCCGAACACATCCTGAATGCCGATGCGCAGCACCGGTACCGGGCAGATCCCGCTGAGCGTTTCGCATACCGCGCCGCCAAGGCCGCCGACGATGGAATGTTCTTCAGCGGTGACGACTCTTCCCGTCTTCTTTGCGGAAGCGGCAAGCAGCTCCGTGTCAAGAGGCTTGACGGTGTGGAAATTGATGACCTCGGCGGAGATCCCGTCGGCAGAGAGCTTCTCGGCAGCCTCGAGAGCGCCGGATACGCACAGGCCGGTCGCCGCGATGGTCACATCCGTGCCCTCGCGAAGGACGATGCCCTTTCCGATCTCAAATTTGTAGTCCGGGTCGGTATTGATGACCGGGACCGCGGAGCGCCCGAAGCGCAGATAGACCGGGCCTTCATATTCATAAGCCGCAAAAACGGCAGCCCTTGCTTCCACGTCATCCGAGGGAATGATCACGGTCATGCCCGGGATGGTCCGCATGAGGGCGATATCTTCGTTGCACTGGTGCGTCGCGCCGTCCTCACCTACGGAAATGCCGGCGTGGGTCGCGCCGATCTTTACGTTGAGGTGCGGATAGCCGATGGAATTGCGCACGATCTCGAAGGCTCTGCCGGAGGCAAACATCGCGAAGGAGCTCGCGAAGGGAACCTTCCCCGTGGCGGCAAGGCCCGCCGCAATGCCCATCATATCGCACTCGGCGATACCGCAGTCGATATGGCGGTCCGGAAAAGCTTTCTTGAAAATACCCGTCTTGGTCGCTCCCGCGAGGTCCGCGTCGAGGACGACAAGATCATCTTTTATTTTGCCCAGCTCAACAAGGGCGTTGCCATAGCTTTCTCTGGTAGCGATCTTTTTTACTTCTGACATAATGCCTCCCCCACTTTCTCTAAGTCTGCCATAGCAACAGCGTACTGTTCATCGTTCGGCGCCGATCCGTGCCAGGATGCCTGGTTCTCCATGAAGGAGACGCCCTTGCCCTTGACGGTCTTCATGATGATCGCAGTGGGCATTCCCTTGATGGTCCGTGCCTCCGCAAACGCCGCGGCGATCTGTTCCATATCGTTGCCGTCCGCCACATTGATCACATGGAAATTGAAGGCTTCGAATTTTTTGTCGATCGGATAAGGCGAGCAGACATCGGCTACACTTCCGTCGATCTGAAGCCCGTTGTTATCAACGATCACGCAGAGATTGTCGAGTTTTCTGTGGCCCGCGAACATGGCGGCCTCCCAGACCAGTCCCTCCTGGATCTCGCCGTCGCCGAGCAGCGTGTAGACTCTGTAGTCTTTGCCGCTCATCTTTCCGGAGAGAGCCATTCCGACCGCGACGGAGATGCCCTGTCCCAGGGAGCCCGAGGACATATCGACGCCCGGCGTATGCTGCCTGCAGGGATGACCCTGCAGATGGGAGCCGACGTGGCGGAGGGTCACAAGATCCTCCACCGGGAAATATCCGCGGTGTGCAAGAGCCGAATAGTAACCGGGCGCTGTGTGGCCCTTGGAGAGGACGAAACGGTCACGGTCCGGATCGTCCGGTCTGGCAGGATCAATGTTCATTTCCTCGAAATAGAGGTAGGTAAATACCTCTGCGGCAGAAAGAGATCCGCCCGGATGACCGGACTTTGCGCTGTGCGTAGCGGTAACGATACCCTTGCGGACTTCATTCGCCATCTTTTGCAATTCCAGAATGTTCATAGTCTCTTCCTTTCTTTAATGTTTCTATAGCTCCTGTATTCATTTTAGCTTATTTTTGTCTAATCGTCCACCGGAAAACAGCCCCGGAGAGCCCTCTTTGGCATCGTGAAAATGCCGAAAAAATACCGCTCCGCGGATGCGGAGCGGTCTTCTCTTACTGTCTGTCGCCAATAGGGCGGTATGTCCTGTGATGTCCGATATACTGATACGCGGGACGGATGATCTTCCCCTTGTTCACAAGCTCCTCGAGCCTGTGCGCGCACCAGCCGGAGATCCTCGCGATCGCGAAGATCGGCGTATACAGCTGTTCCGGGATCCCGAGCATGGAATAAACGAAACCACTGTAGAAGTCCACGTTGCAGCAGACCGGCTTGGACAGCCGGCGGTTCTCCATAAGAAGGCCGGCGGAAATGCGCTCCACCGTCTCATACAGATGGAACTCCTCCTGCAGCCCCTTCGCCTCGGAGAGGTTCTCCGCGCAGTTGCGCAGTATCACGGCACGCGGATCCGAGAGCGTATAGATCGCGTGTCCCATTCCGTAGATCAGGCCCTTCCCGTCGAGGGCTTCCCTGCGGAGGATCGCCAGGAGATAGTCCCGGATGGCATCCTCGTCGGACCAGTTGGGGATATGCTCCTTGATGTCCTCGAACATATGCTGGACCTTCAGGTTCGCGCCGCCGTGCCTGGGTCCTTTCAGCGAGCCGAGGGAAGCAGCCACCGCGGAATACGTATCGGTTCCTGTCGATGAGACAACATGAGTGGTAAACGTCGAATTGTTGCCGCCGCCGTGTTCCGCGTGCAGAACAAGGCAGGTGTCGAGTACGCTCGCCTCAAGTTCTGTAAAGGCCCCGTCCTCGCGGAGCATATGAAGGATATTTTCCGCGGTCGACAGTTCCGGATCCGGATAGCGGATGATCAGGCTCTTGCCGTTGTTGTAATGCTGGTAGGCGTGGTACGCGTATACGGAAAACAGCGGCATCACCCCGATCAGGGTCAGCGACTGGCGCAGCAGTCCCTCCACAGAGGTGTCATCCGGATCCTCATCGTAGGAGTACAGCGTCAGAACGCTTTTCTGGAGGGCATTCATGATGTTCGCGCTGGGCTTTTTCATGATCACGTCGCGCACGAATTTGCTCGGAAGCTCCCGGTATTCATCAAGAACTTTAACGAAATCCCGCAGTTCCTGCCGGTTCGGAAGATCTCCGAAAAGAAGGAGGTAGGTGATCTCCTCAAAATTGAAGCGGCGGTTCTTAAAGCCTTTCACCAGCTCGTCGATCTTATAGCCCTGATAGTACAGTTCTCCCTCGATCGGGACGTTCTCCCCGTTCTCCACCCTGTGGCCGGAGACGTCGGAGATCTCGGTAAGTCCCGTAAGTACGCCGTTTCCGTTAGATTCGCGAAGCCCCTGCTTGACATTATACTTCTGATAGAATCCGGGATCGATCGCGCCTGCCCTGCGGGCAGTTTCCGCGAGTTTTTTAAGTTCCGGGTTCATCTGTTCCATCTTTTCCTCACTCTCCATCTGCTTCCTGTTCCTCTGCTCTCTTTAAATCTCTCTTTACACCAAAAGGAAGCCTCCCGGCCCTGGTCCGCTCACGCGGTCAGGTCGGCAAACTCCGCCTTTGCGGCTCTTCGCAGATCTTCGGGCGAAAGCTCCAGCTGCAGGCCGATTCTTCCCCCGCTGACATAGATCGAGGGCAGCGCGGCAGCGCTCGCGTCGATCCTTGTAACAAACTGCTTTTTCATTCCAACGGCCGTGCATCCGCCGCGGATATACCCAGTGATCCGGAAGATATCCTTTACATGGATCATCGAGACCGACTTCTGCGAGACGCAGCGCGCGGCCTTCTTCAGATCCAGCTCACAGTCGATGGGAATAACGAACACGAAGTGATCGCCTCCGCTTCCCTCCGTGACAAGCGTTTTATACACCTTTTCATGGGGAAGTCCGAGAAGATCCGCGATCTGCTGCCCGTCTGTAAATTCATCGCAGTCGTAGGTCAGGGAAGTATAAGGTATCCCCTCCTTCTCGAGCAGACGCATCGCGTTCGTCTTATTCTCCTTACTTTTTGCCATTCTTTTTGCCTTTTTTATCTCCCTTTTTCTTCTTGTCTCCCTTTTTGCCGTTCTTTTTGCCTTCCTTTTCGGCCTTTGGGGCGGCCTGCTTTGCCGGCTTTTCGGCCTTCGGCTCGGCCTGCTTTGCCGGCTTTTCGGCCTTCGCGGCAGTTTCCTTTGCCGGTTTTTCGGCCTTCGGGGCGGCCTGCTTTGCCGGTTTTTCGGCCTTTTGCTCGGATCCTGTACCTGCGGGCGCAGCGTCAAAATACTTCTCAAGGAATTCCCAGGCTTCCTTTACCCTGTCCGGAGAAATGGAATAATAGGTGCATTTCCCGTCCCTTCTGGAAACAACAAGCCCGGAATCGCACAGGCATTTCATATGATGAGAAAGGGTCGACTGTACCACGTCCACTCTCTCAAGAATATCGCCCGCGTTCATTTCCTTCTCTAAAAGCATATTCATGATCTGGATCCTCCGCGCATCCCCCAGCGCGCGAAAGACCAGGTCAGCCTCAAAATTGTTGCCTTTCATGATCTCCCCTCATCTTTCTTTCATAACAAACGGCCGCCGGCCGTCTCCCCCAGTCGCTTAATGCGAAAGAAGAAATTCCCTCATCTCGGGGACAGTGCAGAGAATGTAATCGGCCTTTGCCGCCTCAAGCTCCCCCTCGCCGGCATATCCGAAGTACACGCCCAGACTGTCAATACCGCACGCCTGTGCCCCTTCTGCGTCATGTCTGCGGTCTCCGATCATCAGGACCTTATCTTTCTCATCTTCGGGAATGCGCAGTCTTCGCATACATTCCCTGATCACATCAGGTTTGGCGCAGCGGATGCTTTCATCCATCTCCGCCCCCGTCACTTCAGTAAAATAATCCCGGATCCCGAATGCTTCCAGGATCCTTATACAATAGGGCTCCGGCTTCGAGGAAGCGACCGCAAGGATCTTCCCCCTCTCTGCCAGCGCTTCAAGCATTCCCGGAATCCCGGGAAGCACTTCATTTTCAAGTATACCGGTCGTCTCAAAGCGCTCTCTGTAATACGAAATAGCCCGCGCGGCCTGCGCGCTGTCCAGTCCGTAGTACTTTTGAAAGGACTCCGCCAGAGGAGGCCCTATAAAAGGGGTCAGCCTGTCCGGGTCCGGTTCAAAGATATTGAATTTCTCCAGCGCGTACTGAACGCACCGGGTGATTCCAGCTTTAGGATCTGTCAGTGTTCCGTCCAGATCAAACAACAAATATCGATACATCAGTCCTCCAAATAAACAGTTCGATGTTTTTCGATCAATCGTAAACGATGACCGGCGTTCCTACCGAAACAATTTCATATACCTGACTGACCGCCTCCGTGGGCGTGTTGACGCATCCGTGCGATCCGTTGGTAAGATAAATGTCCCCGCCGAAATAGTATCTCGACTTGAGATCATGGATGCCGACATCCTCATTAAAGGGCATCCAGTATTCAACGGGTACGCGATATCCCACCCCGACGAGGGTATAATCCCGCATCTTGGCATCGATCGCCCAGACGCCGCCCGAAGGTGTATCTTTTCCGGTGGACGGATTTCCCGTCACGACCGGTGTATCGACCGCAAGTTCATAGTTTTCGTAGACCCACATCTCCTGCTTTCCGATGCAGACCTCGACGTAGGTGCCGCCAATGTCATTCTTGTCTCTGCTCTTGGCAGTGTAAATGTAGACCGGCTCCAGGGAGCTTTCGCCGCCCAGAAGGACAAGGTCCGTCAGCTCCTGCGCCGTAGCCTCCCTGTCCATCAGCCAGCCGTAGTCCCCGCCGTAAAGGGAGACCGTATGTCCGTCTGATGTCCTGAAGCTCCTTTCGCCGCCGTAGGTATC
Organism: uncultured Lachnospiraceae bacterium; assembly: GCA_905235435.1. Lineage (GTDB taxonomy): Bacteria > Bacillota > Clostridia > Lachnospirales > Lachnospiraceae > CAMOKZ01. The sequence goes on along the minus strand of CAJOLD010000006.1, from coordinate 23,208 downwards.
GGTCCTGTCGGCAAGATCGTCGACGAACCGGCTGATCGCATCCGTATCGATGTACCAGTCATCATTCGCGTCCTTTGCGAGCCATTCCTTGATATTCGTCCCGTCGATCTCCTCCGTCTGGTCTCCCATTTCAATGGTGACGTCAGCCGTCAGAAGCGTGTTGAGCTGCTGCACTTCGGCGTTCAGCTCCGGGTCGCTCGAATAAACGGCAGGTTCGACATAGCACCCGGCAGCCTCAAGATCCAGGGAGATCTCCCCCTGGTCCAGTGACCCGAGCACCGTCTCGATCGTCGTCTCGTAATCCAGCATATTGCCTTCTTCTTCCGGAACGATCTCATAGTAAGGACCATTGTCCCCGAGATGCGCGTCGGAAGGAGGCGTTATCCTCTCTTCATCAAAACAGTTCAGTCCGCGAAGGACCTCGCCGGTCTTTTTCTCATTGTAGGAGATCGCGGCGGAAGGGCCGTGCACACCTGTCCTGGCCATCCGCACAAAGGGCCAAATGGCGCTCATCTGGTCCTTCAGCTCCTGCTCCATAGAGCCGTCGTCATTGTACACAAGATCGATCTGTTTTCCCGTGATCATTTCAACGGCGCCGCCCTTCTCCGTGAGCGTCAGGGTATAGCTGTCCAGCTGCTGCTGGATGGCACTCTTTGCCTTCGCGGCGCTCATCCTGCTGCAATCGACGCCAAGGATCTGGGTCCCCGGGTAAAAATGGCCGCTGTAAAAGACTGCCAGCGCGACATAAACGACCAAAAGGACCACAATGGTCCCGCCCACTGCGATCCGAAGCGGATTCTCCCTGTCTATCCTGCGGATGAGCCACGGACGATGCGGCGGATCCTCCTGCGTTTCCTCGTCCTCCGGAAGCATGCGGGGCTTCTCCTCCGCCGTTTCCTCGCGGCGCGCAATGATCCGCTCACGGACAGAATCTCCGTCCTCTCCGTCTCCGGGGATATCATCATCCAGCCAGCCCTCCTCGGGCTCTTCGGGCTCTTCGGGCTCTTCGGGTTCTTCCGGTTCTGCCGGTTCCTCCGGCTCTTCGGATTCTTCCGGCTCTTCGGATTCTTCCGGTTCTGCCGGTTCCTCCGGCTCTTCGGATTCTTCCGGCGCCGCCGGTTCTTCCGGCTCTGCAGTTTCTTCCGTTTCTTCAGATTCGTCCGGAGCCTTCAGATCTTCCTGTTCTTCGGGCTCTTCCGTTCTTTCCGGTTCTGCCGGGTCATCGGGCAGAAACCCGCCCATCTCAACTTCCGAGATCAGCCTTCCGTCCTCGGGAAGCATCCCGGCGGTCTCTTCCGACCCTTCGTCCAGATACCAGCCGCTCCCGGCGCCATCCTGCGCGGCATCGCCGCCGTCCTGCGCATTATTTTTTCTTCTGCCGCGTCTCCGGCGTGCCTGTTCCTGCTTCTTTTTCTTTTCAGTCTCCGCGGCCTGTACGTCCGAGTACCGGCTGCCACCGTGCCTGTCATAGCGGCTTCCGCTGCGCTCTCCCGGAAGAAGCTCTTTGTCGTCTTCAGATGCTTCTAAGACCTCCACCTCTGCGATGGCGGCCGCCTCTTCCTTTTCGGCAGTTGTTTGGGGCTGCGGTTTTGTTCTTTCTGTTTTCAAACGTATACTCCTGACTGAAAGGTGCAGGGGCCTGTGCCCGCTTATTTATACAGTATGATCGCAAACCCTTCTTCGATCTGGTCGTAGATCGCTGCCGCAGCAGCCGGAGGCAGGTTTACGCATCCGTGGGATCCGTTGGTAAGGTAGATGTTTCCGCCGAACGAACTTCTCCAGTTCGCGTCATGCAGTCCCTGGCCGTCATAGAACGGCATCCAGTACTGGACCGTGACGTCCCAGCTCTGGGAGCCGCTGCCGCCCTGTCCGACAAGATTGGCGGGGCTTTGCTTATAGGGGAGCGGGAAAACGCCGGTCTGGGTCTCCGCGCCCTTTGCCACGCTGCCGCTGACGATGTCCGTCTCGGTAAGCAGCTTCCCGTCCTTGTAGAACCAGAGATGCTGCGCGCCAAGGTTGACCTCCACATAATTGCCGTTGAGATCATCCTGCCCGTTTCGCGAGTATCCTCTGTAGGCGTACACAGGCTCTCTTTCCGTCTCGGTGTTCGCCTTGAGGTCTGCCATCAGCTGGTCGTACTCGCCGTCCTCGCTGATCATATATCCGTATTCATTCTGATAGGAAGCGAAGGTGACCGTCGTCCCCACAGAAGTCTCAAAATCTCTCTCGTAGTAGATCGTGTTATACCTGGCAGCCATGTCCGTGACATACGCATGGATCGCGTCCGCATCAAGCACCGGCATTCCCTCCACGATGGAGAGCCATCCGCTCACGGTATCCCAGTCCAGCACCTGCTTCTCTTTGCCGAAAAGGTAGGTGATCTTTGCCTTGCAGTAGCTGTTCAGGATGTTGACCTCGTTGTTCAGGGAAATGTCATCCTTCGTCAGCTCCGGCTTAAAATAGAAGCTTTCCGGGATGTCCACCGTGAGATCCCCCTGCGGGTCGCTGTTCGAGACCAGGGCGGAAACTTCCTTCTCCACAAGATCCTGCAGCCGGCTGTCCTCAAATTCGTTGCCGTAGGTCTCCGGCTTTATATAGTATTCATTTTCCTTCTCATCATAGAGCATCTCCGCTTCCGTGCAGGAGACGCGCTCCGCCTTCAGCGCCGAGGCGCCGACCGCGCTCTTCAGCACAGCGGGATCGTAAAGGAAAGGAACTTCAACGTCAAAAGAATTGCCGCCCATCATACTGCTGATGAGGACGCCAATGCTTTTCTTCTGTTTATTCAGCGCATTTTCAAGATTTTCAAGAAGAGCTTCCTCGTCGATCCGAAAACCCAGCTCGTCGAGGGAATAAGATACCGATTCTTCGCCGTCTTCGGCAATGTGAATAACCGGCGCACTATAAGCCCCGGTCAGGACAGGAACCATTTCTTTCGGTTCCTTTAATGAAGCGTCAAATCCGTTTACAGTTGTATTCTCAAAATATGTGGTCCTGTCATACTGCTTTTTCAGAAAAACGGCAGAAACTGTCCCCGTAATAAGAAGGACAGTCACGCAAAGGCAGACCACTATTTTAACCGCCTTATTCATTTAGAATATATCTCCCCTTATCAAATGCCCGCTCCCCTCAAAGCAGGCAAAGACTCCCGCGCCGCCTGCGGCGGATGCGGGAAAAGCGAAGCCCGCGTCTTCGCAGGAGCAAAGAACGTGGGCTCTGCCTAAGCAATAAGCACACACCCGGATCCGTTATTTTTTGACGGTTCCGCGATATGCAAAAAGCCAGATACTTGCGAAGAAGTACCATGCGACGACCGAACCTCTTGCAGCAAGTCCGATGTAGTCATCCGGCGCCATGGGCAGCATTGCCGCGGCCGAGATCAGCGCAAGGATGAGCGTCATGACCGGTACATACGCGGAGATCCTTCCGCGGTCTCTTCCGTTCCTCGCGTTGTTGTGAATGACCTTCGCAGCGTGAAGGACAAGCACATAGTACATGACTGTAAGGACTGCAATGACGATCATGATGATCAGCAGAACGATGCCGACCAGGATGGACGCCATGGAGGACGACGCGCCGGCAGCCACTACAAATGCCACCGATACGATGAGGCACGCCGCAAGCACCACGCATTCCACTAAAAAGCGGAAGACAAGCATGATCCTGCAGAGCATATATCCGGAAGTGGAAATGGGCTCTTCGCTGCGATGCGTCTGGAAGAACATGATCCACATCCCGAGGCACATAAATACAAGCGGAAGGTAAAGGGCGGCTGCGCTGCCGTACTTGAGCAGGTCGCCGGCATCCTCCACGATATCCACGATCCCGTTCATGAAGGAGACCGCAGCGTTCGTACCGAACGCGTTATGAATGATATCCTGGTATGCATTGATGACATGCGAAACATTGCCGGTGACCGCATCATAGATGTTCGCGCCGACCATTGCGGTACAGAAAAACGTCACAAGGAAAAACAGGAAGGATTTAACGCGCTTCCTGGCGGTGATCATCAGCCGCTGGCTGCCGCCTTCTTTCTTTCCTCCTCTTCCCTGCTCCTCCTGGTCCTCTCCCATGTACGGCGCCTGTCCCTCATAACCGTAGGCCTGTCCGCCGTACTGCGGATCCCCGTAGGGAGCCTGTCCGCCGTAAGGGGACTGTTCTCCGTAAGGCGCCTGCCCGTAGGGTGCCTGTCCGCCATAAGGGGGCTGCTCTTCGTAAGGAGCCTGTCCGCCGTAAGGGGGCTGCTGTTCGTAGGGAGCCTGCTCTCCGTAGGGAGCCTGCTCTCCGTAAGGAGCCTGTTCTCCGTAGGGTGCCTGCTCTTCGTAAGGAGCCTGTCCTTCCTCCTGCGGCACATCCTGCGCGTCATCCGCTGCAGCTTCCTGCGGTACTGCCTCTTCCGGGGCAGCGGGTTCGGAATATTCCTCCTGCCCGCCGGTGAACGTCTCCTCAGCGGCAGCTTCTCCTTCCTGTCCGGAAGTGATATCAAGAAGCGGATTCCCGCATTTTGAACATGTTTCACTGGAATTTTCGTTCATGGTCCCGCAATACATACATCTTTTCATGTCGAAAACTCTCCTATCATCAATACTTACCGTCAATTATAGCTCATTCACTAATCGAGAGCAAGGATTTTCTCGATACTGACAAGCTTAACGCTCAGAACAAAGACCTGCATGGCCTGGATCAGCTCCTCCTCCGTCGGATAAGACGGCGCGATACGGATGTTGCTGTCCTCCGGATCCTTTCCGTAGGGGTAGGTGGCGCCGGCACCGGTGAGCACAAGGCCCGCCTCCTTTGACCTTGCTACGATCTTCTTCGCGCATCCCGGAAGGGAATTGAAGGAGATAAAGTAGCCGCCCCTCGGCCTGATCCAGGTCCCGATCTCCAGACCTTCGATCTCCCTCTCCAGCGTCGAGAGCACGATCTCGAACTTCGGACGCAGGAAAGCGGCATGTTTTTTCATATGCTCCCTGACGCCCACTTCATCGCGGAAGAAGCGCACATGGCGGAGCATGTTCAGCTTGTCATGGCCGATCGTCTGGATCTTCAGCTGGCGGCGCACATCCGCCAGGTTTGCCTCCGAGGAGACCAGAGCCGCGATGCCGCTGCCCGGGAAAGTGATCTTGGAGGTGGAGAAGAATTTATAGGCCATGTCGGGATGGCCCGCTTCCTTGCAGCACTGAAGGATCTCAAGGATCTCGTCCTGACGGTCGTCGTAAAGGTGATGCACGTTGTACGCGTTATCCCAGTACAGGCGGAAATCCTCCGCCGCCGGCTCGAGCGCGGCCATCCGGAGGACCGTCTCGTCAGAATAGCTGGTGCCGGTGGGGTTCGAGTATTTCGGAACACACCAGATGCCTTTCACTGCGGGGTCTGTGTTCACGTAAGACTCGACCATGTCCATGTCGGGACCGTCGTCATAAAGCGGAATGTTGATCATCTCGATGCCGAACCATTCCGTGATCGCAAAATGCCTGTCATAGCCGGGGACCGGACACAGGAATTTGATCTTGTCCTGTCTGCACCAGGGGGTGTGCCCCATAACGCCGTGCGTGTAGGAGCGCGAGATCTGATCGTACATGATATTCAGGCTGGAGTTTCCGTAGATGATCACGTTCTCCGGCTCTACCTGCACGATGTCGGCGATCAGCTCCTTGGCCTCGGGAATGCCCTCCAGATAGCCGTAGTTGCAGCAGTCCAGCCCGTTCTCGGTAAGATCGCTGGTGCTCGAGAGCACATCCAGCAGGCCGCGGCTGATCTCGACCTGCGCCGCGGAAGGCTTTCCCCTCGACATATCCAGGGAGAGTCCGCTCGCCTTGGCCTTCTCATACTCCGCGCGGAGCCGGTCGTACTCCTGCATCAGCTGCTCTCTGTCCCATTCTTTGTATGGCTTCATGAACCGATCATCCTCCATTCTGCGTAATCGTCTTTCTCAGGAAAACATTTGTCTCCTATTCTATGACAACACCCTTCTCCCGTCAAGAACGATCACGAAAATGGAAACTCTTCTTTCCCTCGGCGTAATCCCGCACGATATGCCCGTTCCCGCGCAGCTTATATTTGTAGGTCACAAGGCCGTCCAGACCGACCGGGCCGCGCGGAGGCAGCTTGCCCGTGCTGATCCCCACCTCGGCGCCGAAGCCGTAGCGGAAGCCGTCGGCGAACCGCGTGGAGGCGTTCCAGTAAACGCCCGCGCTGTCGACGAAGGTCATGAAGCGCTCCGCCGTCTCTTCATTCTCTGTGATGATGGCGTCCGTGTGATGGGAACCGTAGCGGTTGATATGCGCGATGGCCTCGTCCGCCCCGGACACCCGAAGGACCGTCATCTTATAATCCAGGTACTCGCAGAAGTCCTCCTCCCCGCGGGCCTCGATGTAGGTGACATCGACCGGCGCGGCGCCCTGCAGGCGGCGCATCACCTCATCCGCGACCGGCTCGTCCAGAAGGAGGGTCTCCGCCGCGTTGCAGGCGGCCGGATACTGCGTCTTTGCGTCAACGATGATCGGGATCGCCTTGTCGAGATCCGCGTCCCTGTCCACATAGACGTGGCAGATGCCGGCGGCGTGTCCCATCACGGGGATCTCGGAGTTCTCCATGATATACCGGACGAACTCGTTGGAGCCGCGGGGAATGAGAAGATCGATCTCCTCGTGGCAGCGGATGATCTCATCCACGCCGGCGCGCTCCTCCACGAGGGCGGCAAAATGATCGGGAAGGCCAGCGGCGGTGCCGGCTTCCATGATCACGTCAAAGAGCGCGCGGTTCGTCTCCTTCGCCTCGCTCCCGCCCTTCAGGATGGCCCCGTTCCCGCTCTTGATGCAGAGCGAGGATATCTGCACGAGGGCGTCCGGCCGCGCCTCAAAGATCACGCCGATCACGCCGATCGGGCAGCTCACCCGGGAGAGGATGAGCCCCTCATCCAGCTCACGTTCAAAGAGGACGCGGGAAAGAGGGTCGGGCAGCTGCGTCAGGTTCCGGATCCCGCATGCGACGTCCGCGAGCTTGTGCTCGTCAAATTTCAGACGTCCCTTCACGGACGCGCGAAGGTCTCCGGCCCTTTCCATATCCCTGCGGTTGGCGGCGAAGATCTCCTCCCTGTGCGCCTCCAGGCTCCCGGCGATCCGCAGCAGGGCCTCATTGCGAAGTCCGTCGTCTGCCGCCGCGAGCAGGGCGCCCGCTTCCTTTACCTGCTTTGCCATCTCTTTGTAATCCATACGTTCCTCCACTGCATTGCGTTAACTTAAGCCGGAGAGGGGCCCGTTCCACTGATCAGTAAACGATGGTCCCCTCCGACGGTTCCTTCGAAAGATCGATCCCGCGGATCTCCTTGCGGAGCGGGAGCACGCTCTTCGGATTGACGGAGAGCTCGTCGACGCCCATTCTCAGGAAGGTCTCTGTCAGCGACAGGTCCGCCCCGAGCTCGCCGCAGATACCCACCCAGGTATTGTGGCGGTGTCCCGCTTCGACCGTCATCCGGATGGCGCGCAGAACAGCCGGGTGATGGGTGTCGGAGAACGGCTCCAGTTTTGCGTTCTGGCGGTCGATCGCGCAGATATACTGCGTGAGGTCGTTCGTTCCGATGGAGAAGAAGTCCACCATCTCCGCCAGCTCATCCGCGCAGAGGACGGCTGCCGGTGTCTCGACCATGATGCCGGTCTCCACATGACCCGTCTCTATGCCCTCAGCCTCCAGCTCTCTCCTGCACTCGTCCATGATCTCAAGGCAGTCCTTCACCTCGCGGACGGAGGTGATCATCGGGAACATCACGCCCAGATTTCCGTACGCCGAAGCACGCAGCAGGGCGCGCAGCTGCGCCTTGAAAAAGTCCCTGCGCGTCAGGCAGATGCGGACCGCGCGGAAGCCGAGCGCCGGGTTCTCCTCCGGGTCAAGCTCCATATAATCGACCTTTTTGTCCGCCCCGATATCGCAGGTGCGGATGATCACCAGCTTCGGCGCCAGTGTCTCGACCGCAAGCCTGTATGCTTCAAACTGCTCGTCCTCGGTGGGATAGTCCTTGCTGTTCAGATAGACGAACTCGGAGCGGAACAGTCCGACGCCGCCGGCGTCGTTCTGCTGTACGGCGCCCAGGTCGGACGGGCCGCCGATATTGGCGTAGACCCGGACCTTCGTCCCGTCGAGGGTAACGTTCTCCTCCCCCCTAAGCTCTTCAAGGAGGGCTCTCTGGCGCTCGTCCTCTTTCTGTCTTGCGCTCAGGGTCTCCATCAGATCCGGCGTGGGATCTACATATACACAGTGATTATATCCGTCCAGGATGGCCATCCTGCCGTCCCAGGAATCATCGATCTCCTTGCACTGGATCAGCGCGGGGAGGTTCATGCTGCGCGCGAGGATGGCGGTGTGGCTGTTCGAGCTTCCCTCTCTGGTGATCATACCCAGAAGCAGAGATTTGTCAAGCCTCACCGTCTGTGACGGGGCAAGATCCTCCGCCACGAGGATGGAGGGCTCGGTCCCCTGCATGCTGTCGGTGTCGATCCCCATGAGGATGTTCAGCACGTTCTGCTCAATATCATAGATATCGGCGCTCCTCGCCTTGAAATACGGGTCGTCCATCTCCGCGAACACCTGGGCCTGGTTGTCAAACGCGCGCTTTACGGCGTACTCGGCCGTATGCTTCTGACCGCGGATGATCTCACAGACCGCGTCACTGAGGTCTTCGTCCTCCAGCATCATCGCGTGTACGCTGAAGATCTCCGCGCTGTCCTCGCCGGCACTCTCGACCGCCTTCTCATACAGCGCGTTCTGCTGATCGATCGCCTTGTCCCGCGCGGCCTCATAGCGCGCGATCTCGGCTTCGGCCTCTTCTTCGCCGATCAGGGCTTCGCTGATCTCCACCTTCGGTTCCTTATAGATCTTGATCTTTCCGATTGCAATGCCATTAAGAATACTTTTACCTGTAGCAACGATCATAACTTTCTGTCCTTTCTTAAATGCTGGTTGCCCAGAGATTCTATTGATGTCTGAGATGCCTATAAGTCTCCGTAACTAATTATAAATTTTCACGCGCCTCTTCATCAAGTGCGTCTTTCTGCATTTCCGCACAAAAAAGGGCGCTGCGGTTTTATACATAATGCACAGTTTGTTGTCATCAAAGCGGTTCTGTGCTATAGTGAAAAAAAGGCCGCGGGCCGAAACTGTCTGATACAGGGAGGTGCAATATTGGAAAAAGCAAAGATCAATTCTACCATTGTTTCTGTCCTGACGATCCTGCTCGGGCTTGCCCTGATCTTCCGTCCGGGAACCGCTCTTGTGGTCGTCATTCGTCTGATCGGCGCAGTGCTTCTTATCGGAGGCTGCCTGACACTGTATAATCACCTGACCGCTTCGCTCAAGGGCGTGGCCAATACCGCCGCGATCACCCTGGCGATCATTGCCGTGGTCGTCGGGCTTTTCCTTCTTTTTGACAGCTACGGAGTGATCGGGTTCTTCCCGTGCATCACGGGGCTTCTTATCATGGCCAGCGGCATTATCAACCTGGTCCGGGCCGTCTCGATGAAAGGAAACGGTTATGAGCGCTGGATGCTTCCCGCGGGCATGGCCTGCCTGACCATCCTGTTCGGCGCCATCATCTTTGCCAACCCCTTCTCGACCATGCGCCTTATTGTCATGGCCGTCGGAGCGATCTTCATTTACAACGGCGTCATCAACCTGTTCATCGGCATACGGTACTACCACTGATCAAGGAATACGGATCTGATAGAAACAACGGGCGGGAACGCGCAAACATGCGCTCCCGCCCGTCTTCTTTTTATCCCTTCACTTACACTCGTATGTCACAGCAAGCTCCTGCCCCTGCAGACTTACCTCTGCCAGGGCGCCGGTCATGACCGGCATCATGGGCGGCAGGTGCCCGATATCCAGATCCATCAGGATGGGCACGCCCAGGTCTCCGAGGACCGCTGTCACGGCGTCGTACTGGTCAAGCCCCATCATTTCCTCTCCCATGCAGAGCGGCCTTCCGATCAGGAAGCCGGAGGCGTTTTCGAACCATCCCGCATGCTTCATGTTCCAGAGCGCCCTGCGTATCCCGAACACATTCAGGTCGCAGGCCTCCAGGAACCAGAGGATCCCGTCTTCCTTATACTTTTCCGCGAACCGGGAGACCCTGTCATAGCCGGTTCCCGTCAGGTTCACCAGACAGTCCATGCAGCCGCCGAGCAGCCGGCCGGAAAGCCGGGCCTCTCCTTCCGCACAGCCCTCCCTGGGCCGCCACAGACGGAACTGCCGTTTCTGCGTAATGTTATAAGGAAGCAGCGGATGCTCCTCATCCTTCAGGCTCTCCTTCTCGTACCCGTCATAGCCGTGCAGAGTCATCTTTTTCCCCTGCAGCAGGTCCAGGGCATCCTCCACAGCGGGATGCCACGGCTCCATGCCGAAGGTGCCCGCGCAGGGCCCGTAGATGGAGGCGGTATCGCAGAGCGTCGCCAGCAGGAAAGTAAAATTCGTATTGTCCGAGTATCCCATGAACCATTTCGGCGCAGCCCCGGCGACCGCGTCAAAATCGACATGGTCCAGGATCTCGCACATCAGCTCGCCGCCGCCGCAGGAGATCAGCGCCTGCGTGTCATCCGCCAGCATCATCTGCGTCAGCTCCTCCCCGCAGGAGCAGGGCGAGCTGCTGATGCCGATTCCGTCGCCCGCGTAGGCATTTGGACCGGGCACAGTCCCGAAGCCCTTTTCATTTAAGATCTTCTGCGCGTTCAAAAAAGCGCTGCGGTAAGGTTCGGAAGCACAGCCGAAGGAGGGCGCCGGGAAACCGATCGTCCCGCCCTCTTTGAGAAAAGCCGGAAATCGCATCATAAACTCCTTTATCTTACAGGCACGATGCGCCGCATCATCTGCGTCATCGTCTCATCAGGGGTAAAAAGGAGAAGGCAGCGGCTGCCGTCCCTGTTAAAACCGATATTGCATACGGTGGAAGGATCCATGTTCGTCCCGCAGCAGTCAAAGACTTTCCCGTACCCTTCGGTCGATCCGGGCCTTCCGACGTTCACGGCGCCCGCGTCCCGAAGATCGATGTTCGCGACGGACGCTCTCTTCTCTTTCCGGTAGATAATATCGACCGTCAGATCCGAGTTGGTCAGGCAGTACTCATATTCGACCGAAGTGCGCGGGCGCACGACCCATATCAGCGCATAGACCAGGCCTACGAGAACAATAAGGGCGAAGACCGTGACCGCAACAGTCAGGAATAGCCCGAACAGGACAGAGACGGTCATCAGAAGGACGTAGAGCGCTTTGGGCACCTTTGGATCCGCGGGAACGATCTGTTCATAGAAAAGATCATTGTTCATGGTTTCTCATCCTTTCTTCCGGGAACTCAAAAGGGGATCGGATCCCCCCTGAAAAAAAAGACCCGGAAAGCATGAATAGCCTTCCGGGCTTTAGTTAATAAGCAGGGGATGAGAGAATCGAACTCCCACCAAAGGTTTTGGAGACCCCTATCATACCATTTGACCAATCCCCTGTGTGATGCGCCTTGGCTCACCACATTTTTATATCACATCATGAAAGCCTTTGTCAACCGTTCTTCTCAGATCCCGCGGAAGGAAAACGAAAGCTCCAGCGGCCGGCTGTTGTCGATGCAGTACTCCGGATGTGTCAGCGCCCCCCAGGTGTCGTCGCCGCCGATGCCCATCTGCGCCAGGGACGCGCGGACGAAGGTATAGTGCTGCGGGGGAAGCTCTCCGGGATGGAAAGCGCTGTCGATCTGGTTCGGGTCCCAGGGCAGGGCCGAAAACGAGATGGTCCCCGGCTCCGCAGAGCAGACCTCCTGCGCGCCCTGCGAGATCCCTGCTTCAAAGCGGAGTCCGCGTCCGGCGCTGTCGGTCAGCTCGGCCCAGCGCACGCCCACATGGTTCCCGCTCTCCTGCGGTACCAGATATTTTGCGAACTGGTCCTTTACAAGGCCCTCATAGACGCCCAGCTTCGCATGGCACCGGTCGGCGTAGGTCTCCTCCGGGCCGGCGCCGTACCAGCGGAGCGCTTCGAGCCCGGGGCTCAGCGTAAACAGTACGCCGAATTCCGGGATCGGCCCCACCTGCGCGGAGGGATCCATCTGCAGCTTTACGTCAATTTTCCCATCCGGATGGACCAGATAGATCAGCCTGCAGTCGATCTCCGGTTTGACGGGAAGGTGGATGACATAGGTGATCTCGGCTCCGTCCTCCCGCACGTTTAAGGTCCCGGGATCGCCGGAGCGGCCGTGCTCCGTCTTCCAGGTACCGTACTGGCTCGCAAGCTTCCACTGGCCGGCGCGCTGTCCGAGAAGGGAAGCCGTATCGTTCTCCGTCATGGGCCGCCAGAAGTTCGGCCTGGGCTGCCGCCGGATCCACTCATGGCCTCCGTATTTATAGGATATCAGTCCTCCGTAGACATCAGAGAAGAGCGCCTCAAAGCCCTCTCCCTTTACGCCGATGTTCGTCCAGCCGCGAACGACCTCAAATGCAGGGGACTTCGGCGTCTGCGCGCCAAGGATCCTTTTTCCGTAAACGCCCTGCGCCCAGGCGATCTCATGCCCTGCGGGCGCCCAGAGCAGGTCCTCGCGGAGCACAAAGGAGGCCGTCACGACGTACTCGCCGTCCTGCGGGATCTCAAAAGGCACCGGGATCCGCGCTTCCTCCCCCGGCGCGCAGGCAATGGTCTCTTCTTTGCGCGCAATAAGGCGCCCCTCCTTTTCCAGAGTCAGGCGCAGCGTCCAGGCGGAGGTATCGGTAAACAAGGACCGGTTGAACAGGACGACCTCACCGCCCTCCACGGACATGCGGACCGGCTGATAGCAGGCCTTGACCTCCTGCAGCTTCGGGGACGGATCCCTGTCCGGGCCGTAGACGATCCCGTTGCCGGAAAAGCTCCCGTCATTCGGGCGGTCGCCGAAGTCTCCGCCGTAGCCGGCAAATTCGCCGCCCTGCCAGTCTCTTGAGAGGACGGCCTGGTCGATATAATCCCAGATAAAGCCGCCCTGGTACAGCGGCTCCCGGTCGGAGAGCTCCACATATTTATGCATCGCGCCGCAGGAATTGCCCATCGCGTGTACATACTCGCAGTGGATATAGGGCTTGTCCCTGTTTTCTTTAATGTAGCTTTCGGCCTCCCAGACGGGCTTGTACATGGTGGACATGATATCCGAGGTGTCCGGATGTTCCGGATCTCCCCAGATTCCCTCGTAGTGCACAAGACGCGTGTCGTCCCATTCGCGGAAAAGGTCATGCTGCCGCTTGAAGCAGGTGCCGCCGAAGGCCTCATTGCCCAGCGACCAGATGAGGATCGCCGGGTGGTTCTTATCCCTCTCGAACATGGACCGCGCGCGGTCCTCCAGCATGCCGGCGTACTCCTCCCGGTCTCCCGGGATGATCTCTTCCCTGGGCAGGTAGCCCTTGAACGCGCCGTCCCAGATGCCGTGCGACTCCATGTTGGTCTCATCGATCATATAGAGCCCGTACAGGTCGCAGAGCCGGTAAAGCAGCGTACGGTTCGGATAATGGCTGGTCCGGATCGCGTTGATGTTGGAGCGCTTCATCGTGAGGATATCCTGCAGGATCTCCGCGTCCGTCACGACCCTTCCTCTTCTCGCGGAAAATTCATGGCGGTTGACTCCGCGGAAGACGATCCTCTTCCCGTTCAGGCACATCACACCGTCCTTGATCTCAAACCGTCTGAAGCCCACCTTCTGGACGGCCACCTCCATCAGCGCACCGGACGGATCAAAGACCTCGATCAGAAGATCATAGAGCGCCGGCGACTCCGCGCTCCAGAGCGCGGGCGACGCGATGCCCATCACGGCCGAAACGCCGGACGAGGGAGAATCGCCGACGGATGCCGGCGGGACCGGTCCGTCGTCCGAAAGAGGGAGCTCCACGCCGGCCGTCTTCACGCCATCCTTTAAAAGGGAGAGCCTCGCCGTGCCGGCGCCCGTGCTGCGGATGACGGTCTCCAGGCGCCCGCTGCCGTCCTCCTCCGGAAAGGCGCGCACCTTCAGATCGCGGATATGCACATGGGGATAGCTGTATAGATAGACCTCGCGGAAGATACCGGAGAAGCGGAAGAAATCCTGATCCTCGCACCAGCAGGCGGACGTATAGCGAAGCACCAGCGCCGCGAGCCTGTTCTCTCCGTCCTCGTTGATATAGGGCGTCAGGTCAAAATCCGAGGGGGTAAAGCCGTCCTCGGCGTAGCCCACATAGCGGCCGTTCAGCCAGAGGGCAAGACCGCTCTCCACGCCCCGGAAGGAGATGCAGACCGGCCTTCCCTTCATGGATTCCGGAAGGCGGAAGGTCCGCACATACTGTCCGACGGGAGCGTACTCCTCCGGGACGCCGCCCGGGGCGACCGCTTCGTGCCCGTCCCAGGGGTATTCGACATTCACATACTGCGGCGCGCCATAGCCCTCCAGCTGGATATGCGCGGGCACGCGGATGCTCTCCCACCCGCGGGTGAGCGCCTCATCCTTCTCAAAGCCCCACTGGACGGATCTGAAATTCCGGGCACAGCTAAACTGCCATGCCCCGTTCAGGCTCATCCTGTCGCACGGCGACGCCGGTCCCTCCGAGATGCCGCCCGCGGGAAGTCCGCCGCAGAGCGCCTCCTGCTCCAGGGCCGCTTTCGCCTCCTCCATGGTCCTGAAATACACATGGTCGGAGTGCGCCGCAAGGCGGTTCTGTTCAAAGATCTCCGGATCTTTTACGGTCTCATACGTAAAGCCTTCTGCCCCCATGATCCTCCTTCCTGTCCGCCGCTGCCCGGCGGACGTGGCAAGGGGGCGGTCCCTTCCGGAACCGCCCCCGCTTTCGACCTTGTCAGTGATTTCCTTTATCTGTTTATTAAATTAATCTTTGATACGGATCATACTGATCACGCCGCCGATCTTTTCGGCAGCCGCGTAATATTCGCGGTGCGTCATGCGCGGCGTAATAACGCCGGTCTCTCCGGAAAGAGACGGGCAGCTGACGAACTCACAGCCTTTTCCGAAGGCAGCTTCGATCTCTTCCCGCGTTTTCCCTGTGACGCGTACAAAGAAGAGGCTGTCCACTTCCTGCGGATCTTGCAGCTCCAGCTTTTCCTCTCCCCAGTTGCAGGGGATATGCTCGTGGAGATGCTGCGCTTCCTCAATGACGTCCGCCACGACGGCGCTCGCAGTCGGCAGCTTTCCGGCGCCGCTCCCGTAGAACATGGCGTCTCCCAGCATATTGCCGTGAACGAATACCGCGTTAAATACGTCATTGACCGCAAAGAGCGGGTTCTCCGCATGGACCAGGAAGGGCGCGACCAGTGCGGCGCATACGCCGTCCGGCATCTGTCTGCTGACAGCCAGGAGCTTGATGCGCATACCCATCTGCTCCGCGTACAGCATATCCTCCGGGGTGATATCCCGTATCCCCTCCGTGTAGACCTCCTCTGCGTCCATATATCCGCCGTACGCAATGGAAGAAAGGATAGCGATCTTGCGCCGCGCGTCATGTCCGTCCACGTCCGCGGTCGGATCCGCCTCGGCGTAACCCTTCTCCTGCGCTTCCTTCAGAGCCGTGCCGAAGTCACTGCCCTCCACGCGCATGCGGTACAGCATATAATTCGTCGTGCCGTTCAGGATGCCGGCGACCTGATCGATCACGTCCGCGGTCAGTGAGCCGTTGAGGGCGCGGATAATGGGGATTCCGCCGCCACAGCTCGCCTCGAACATGAAGTTCACATTCTTTTCCCGGGCGATCTCAAGAAGCTCCGCCCCGAATTTCGCCACCATGGCCTTGTTGGAAGTGCAGACGCTCTTGCCCGCCTCCAGAGCTCTCTTCGCAAACGTGTGAGCCGGCTCGAAGCCGCCCATCACTTCAACGACGATATCGACCTCCGGATCGCCTGCGATCGTGTCGAAATCATGCACCAGCACATCCTGCACGGGATCCCCGGGGAATTCCCTCAGGTCAAGAACGTATTTGACCCGGATCTCATCTCCGGCCCGTCTGCCGATCTGCTCTTTGTTGGTGCGGATGACTTCGACCACGCCGCTTCCGACAGTGCCGTATCCTAAAACAGCAATATTGATCATTATTTACCTGCCTTCTGTATTACGCGGGACGCCTCCTTCGGCATCCCGCCTGTTTTCAGTTCTCAGTACAGGTAATTGCTGTTCACATACCCATACTTTTTCAGGGTCGGCGCGTACACATACCAGTAGGTGCTGTCGTCCGTGTTGACCACCTGGACCGTCTCGCCCGTGTAGAGCTTGCCGATCTCATTGGTGTAATCATACGCTTTTGCGGTGCGGAGCGCAAGATAGCCGCTGTCCACCTTTACGGTCCTCGTGAAAAGATAGCCGGAACCGCCGCCGCCGTAGACCAGGTAGTTCCTGTTCACATACCCGGATTTTCCGAGCGTGGGCGCGTACACATACCAGTAGGTGGAATCGGACGTATCCTGCACGTCGACGACATCGCCGGTGTACAGCTTTCCGATCTCATTGTTATAATCATACGCCTTTGCGGTGCGGAGCGCAAGATAGCCGTCATCCACCTTTACGGAATAGGGATTCTTTACGGTGGAAGAACTGCCGCTCTTGTACAGGTAATTGCTGTTTACATAGCCGTATTTTCCGAGGGACGGCGCGTACACATACCAGTAGGTCGAGTCATCTTTGTTCGTGACGGTGACCTTCGCGCCCGTATAGAGCTTTCCGATCTCATTATTATAATCGAAGGCCTTCGCGTTGCGGAGCGCCAGATAGCCGTCGTCCACCTTTACCGTATACTCTTCTCCGGAAGGTGCCGGAGCCGGGGTAACGGCTCTCAGGTAGTTCTTGTTCACATAGCCGTACTTTCCGAGAGACGCGGAATACACATACCAGTAGGTCGAATCGGTCGTGTCCATGACCTGCACGGTATCCCCGGTATAGAGTTTTCCGATCTCATTATTATAATCGAAGGCTTTCGCGTTGCGCAGCGCCAGGTAGCCGTCGTCGACCTTTACAGAATACTTCGGATAATCCGCCTTTGCGGTCAGCACGCCGACAGATCCCGCCAGCCTTGCGGGGAGCAGCGCGGTCAGCCCCAGAATGAGCAGAAGCAGAGGCAGCAATACTCTCTTTTTCGTTTTCATAGCAAACCCTCCTGTTTTTGATCCGTGATCATACCATTGTTGACAGTCTCGCACAATACAGGCCCCTCTTACCTGTTCCTGCACTCAGTATCGCAGTTTTTGGCAGCGACTGTCAATACGAAAGCCCCAATCCTAATAAATCCTTAGGAAACCTTCCTGATTGTTTTTTCGGTCTGACCCGTGCTATAGTAATGAGCACAGAACCATCTCGCAAAAATGCCGGAGGATCTTTTATGAAACGCAATTATAAGATGACGATCAGCTATGACGGGACGCGCTTCCAGGGATGGCAGCGACAGCCCGGCACGGACATGACGATCGAGGGCAAGCTGGAGCAGGTCCTCGCGAGGATGACGGACGCTCCCGCGGACGATCCGCCCCTCGTCATCGGGGCCGGCCGCACGGATGCCGGCGTCCACGCCAGGGCCATGACCGCCAACGTCCTGCTGGATACGGAGCTCTCCGCCGATGAGATTCAGGAATATATGAACCGCTACCTGCCCGCGGATATCAGCGTGGTCTCCCTCGCGCCCTGCGCGGACCGCTTCCACAGCCGCTATAAGGCAAAGGGAAAGACCTACCGCTACACCTGCTGGTACGGGGCTTCAAAGCCCGTCTTCGACCGGAAGTATGTGACCGTCCTGGACCGCATGCCGGACATTGCCCGCATGGAGGAAGCCGCCGCGCTGCTTACGGGCATGCACGACTACAAGGGCTTCTGCGGCAACCCGCGCATGACCAAATCCACCATCCGCGTGGTGGACACCATCCGCATCGAGCAGGGCGGCTCCAGGATCCACTTTTATTATCACGGGAACGGCTTCCTCCAGAACATGGTCCGGATCATGACCGGCACCCTTCTGGAGATCGGCTGGGGCGATATGGATAAGGAAATGATCCCCCGCATCCTTGAGACAGGGGACCGCTCTCTCGCCGGGCACACGGCGCCCCCGCAGGGGCTGTGCCTTATGAAGGTCGATTACTGAGCGCCGGGGCTAAACTTTCCATGGCTTATTTCCCGGTCCGGCGCGGGCTTTCAGGGAGGCCCCCGGGCTCTGCGGAAGGGTTGTCATCCCGGGCGAAATCGGCTATTATTACGGTAACGTACGACCCAAGCCAAAACAGATTTCCATAAAGGAGGAAGCATATGAATGAATGTCCATCCTGCGGAGGTTCTCTGCGGTTTGACATCCCCACGCAGCAGCTGGTCTGCGAGCGGTGCTCCAGCCCCTACGACCCGGTCAGCTACGACCGGGCGCACGCGCAGGAAAGCACTGCGGGGCAGTATGAAGCAAACATACTGACCTGCCCCAACTGCGGCGCCGAGATCCTGGCCGCGGACAATTCCGCGGCAGAGTACTGCAGCTACTGCGGAAGCTTTGTCATGCTCGAGAGCAGGGCGACCCGCGAAAACGCGCCGGAGGGGATCATCCCGTTCCGGATCGACAAGGAGCAGTGCAAAAAGATCTACTCCGACCGGCTCCGCCACCATATTTTCGCGCCGAAGGAGCTGCGCGACCCCGATTACCTGAACCGGTTCTCCGGTTTCTATATCCCCTACTGGGTCTTTGATGTCGGATTTGCTTCCGATCCGGTGATCACGGGCACAAAGTCCCACCGGGAGGGCGACTACATCGTGGAGGAGAGCTTCTCCGTCACCGGCGATCTTTCCGCCGGACTGAATGGTATCGTCTATGACGCATCCTCCTCTTTCGACGACAATATCAGCGCCTCCGTGACACCGTTTAAGACCGAAGATATGAAGCCTTTTACGCCTTCCTATCTGTTCGGCTTCTATGCCGATACGGTGGATACGGACAAGGATCTGTATGCCGACGACGCCGTGGAGCTTGCCGAGGAGACCGCGCAGCGGCAGATCCTCTCGCAGTATGCCCAGTCGCTCTCCGTCACGGAATGCGAGCTGGGCGCGCATGTGAGCGGGACGAAACAGGCTCTCCTGCCCGTCTGGTTTTTGACCTGGCGCAAGGACGACCGCGTCGCCTACAGTGTCGTCAACGGGGAGACCGGCAAGATCTATACCGAGATCCCGCTTGATACGCGCCGTTTCCTGATCGGCGCGCTCATTCTGGCGGTCCCGCTGTTCCTGCTGCTGAACATTCTGCTGACAGTGACAGCCATGACCACCATGCTGCTCGCGTCCGTCTTTACGCTGCTCGGTTTCCTGTTCTATGAGGCGCAGATCCAGACCTCCGCCGACCGGAAAGCGAATGTCGGCAACCGGGGCGCGGCCGGAACCGTCGTAAAGCGAAGCGGCATGTCCTCGCTGATGAAGCTTTTCCGGAGCACATCGGCACAGGTGCTGGCCTTTATCGCCGTCTCCCTGCTCCTGCTCTTTTTGGGATTCGGCTCTGAAAATGATTATCTCGGCGGTTTCTATCCCCTGCCCGTCATCGCGTGCACGATCCTCCTTCTGTGGCGGATCCTGGCCACAAAGATCTCGGCATCGGAGCTGCATACGCCGGTGCTGCTTCCCTCGGCAGGAAGTATTGTCGCGGCAGCTGCAGTCACCTATGTCGCCATTGCCGCACCGCCGGAAGACATCTGGTACTACGGAGCATCGATCATCGCCTTCGCAGGCACCGCGCTGACACTGATCGCGGCCATCCTGCACTACAATACCGGCGTCACCAGAGAAGTGCCGAACTTCTTTGACAAAGCAAAGGAGGAGAGAATATGAAAAAACAGCTGCGTTTCCTGTCTGCTCTGCTCCTGGCCGTGTGCGCACTGGTGCTCCCCTGCGCCTCCGTCTGTCTCGCGGACGAGCCCGCCTGGGAAAACCCGGACACCGGCTATGAGGTCTACCTGGAGGACGGCGCCGGCCTGCTGACGCCCGCCGAGGAAGACACTCTCCTTGAGACCATGAAGGAGATCACCGACTATGCCGGCGCCGCCTTCGTGACCACAAACACAAACTATGATACGGCCCAGGCATTCGCCGAGAGCCGGTTCAGGACCTGGTACCGCGATTCTTCCGCCGTCCTCTTCCTGATCGATATGTCAAACCGGAAGATCTATATCTTCAGTGACGGCGCTGCCTACCAGAGCGTGTCCAAAACGCGGTCAAGAGTCATCACGGACAATGTATACAGCTACGCCTCCCAGGCGGATTATCTCGGCTGCGCAAACGAAGCGTTCTCGCAGATGCGCACGCTCCTGGAAGGCGGCCGCATCGCCCAGCCGATGAAATACATCAGCAACGCGCTGATCGCGCTTCTGCTTTCCCTGCTCCTGTGCTACATCCTCGTTCTGCGCACGGCCGCCAACAGCCGCGCCACAAAGCAGGAGATCATAGGGGCTGCCGCCTGGACATGCACCATGGCCAGCGTATCCAACCATCTTAAATCGTCCCACCGGACCTACAGCCCGCGCTCGAGCAGCAGCAGCGGCGGAGGAGGCGGCGGTGGCGGCCACTCCGGAGGCGGAGGCGGCTTCTCCAGCGGCGGAGGCGGCGGTCACAGCTTTTAAAGGAGGAGATCATCAATGGCACTGATCAAATGTCCCGAATGCGGGAAAGAAGTGAGCGATAAAGCGGCGGTCTGCATCCACTGCGGGTATCCGCTGCAGGAAGCAGCCGCGGCGGCGCCGGCAGCCGGACAGGCTGCGGAAGCAGCATCTGCCGGGCAGGCCGCGGAAGCGGCGGCCAAGCCTGCACCTGCCGGAGAAGAACGGCTCCGCGCACAGGCGGCGGCCGCGGGCTTCGACCTTACAGGCGCATGCCCCATCTGCGGCACCGCGCGATGGGCCTTCTCCAGAGGCATCATCGAATGCCCCGTATGCGGGCACCGGCCCCTTGAAGATGAGGCTTAAGAGGTACGAATAAAAAATGCCATCCGAAGGACATCAAAACCGTCCCCGGATGGCATTTTCATTTTCATTTTTGCTCAGTCAGGATTTGTAGAGGATGATCGGGTAGTTGGTCCTGCAGTAGGAATAGATCATGGCCGCGGCATATTCCGGGAGATTTACGCATCCGTGGGATCCGTAGGCCTTGTAGAGGGTCCCGCCGAAGGAACCGCGCCATTTGGCGTCATGGAGCCCCTGCCCGTCGCAGAAGGGCATCCAGTAATCCACTTCCACGTCCCACGTCTGCTGTCCGCTGCCGCCCTGGCCGACCAGGTTGGCGGGGCTTTCTTTGTAGGGAATGGCGAAGGCGCCGTCCACCGTTTCTCTTTCCTCAGTCGGAAGCCCGGAGACGATATCCGTCTCGACCACAAGGCCTCCCTCGTAGTACATCCACAGATGCTGCGCGGAAAGGTCCACCTCTATGTAGCTGCCGTTGAGGTCATCCCGTCCGTTCCTGCTGAAACCGGAGATCTCGTAGACGGGTTCTCTGCGCACCTCACCGCCCTTCTCAAGGTCGTCCAGCAGCTGGAAATATTCCCCGTCATAGTCGATCCTGTAGCCGTACTCGTTGCGGGGGATCTGTATGGAGTAGCCATACGTGGTCTTAAATGTCCTCTCCTCGAAAACGGTATTATATTTGGATGCCAGGTCATAGATGAAGTTATACATCGTCTCCTCATCCAGCCTTGCCCCGTTCACATCAGACTTGATCCAGGTCTGGATGATATCCCAGCCGACCTCCTCCGTCTGTTCGCCGAACTCATAAATGATCTTGGAATCGACGTACTTGGAGAACACTTCCTCTTTTGCCGTCAGGTCCTCGTCATCCTTCAGGATGGACGGCTTTTTATACATGTCATCCGTGATCTCGACTGTGATCACGCCGCCCTGGGGCTCCAGCGCGCTTTCGGCGACGGACTCCCGCACGATCTGCCGAAGCTCCCAGGAATCAAACTCCGTACCATAGACCTCCGGGACGATGTAGGCTCCCTTTTCATCCGCGGCAAGATAAGCATTCTCTGTCTTCACGCGGGGCGTAAGGAGCGTATCCTCGCTGACCATCTCGGAGAGCTTCTCGTTGTCGAGCACGAGGGCCGCCTTCAGTTCATAATTCTTTGAGCCGAAAATATGGATGGGAAAGATTCTGCGCTGGGACGCCTCGATCTGCTGCAGCTCCTCCAGAAGATCCGCCATGTCGAGAGTATAGCCCATATCCGCCAGCGTGAGGGAAAGCTCCATCTTCGATCCCTCATAGAAATTGACAAACGTTGTTTCGCAGATATCGGAAAGCTGGGCGGCCGCCTCCTGCGGCGTTAGCCCGGTCACGTCAAAGTGGTTGACGGAAGTAAAGTGATAGAACTTCCCGTCCATGCGCGATACATACACCATGTTCAGAACAACAGCCGCGACAATAACGATCAGTCCGATCAGCACACCGCGAAGCAGTATGTCGTCAAGAGGCTTCTTTCCCTTTGCGGAACCAGCCTCACTCTGTTCTTTATATTCATAAGAACTGCCGCGGTCCGCAAAGGTCTTCTGCACGCGCTGCCGCAGTTCTTCTCTTGTTTCATCTTCCCTGTGATCTTCCATCTTCATAGATCCCCCTGTCTGTCGAAGCTATTATAGCAGATAAAAACGGCCTCTGTCCGCAATTAAGAAAAAAATAAGATAAACAATCCTCTTGCAATCGCGGAGCAGCGGTGCTATAGTATTCACATGATGTGGTTTTGAAAACTACGTGATGTGAAATACATCTATTCACATAGTGTCAGCAGGGGGGAATAAAATTATGACGATCAAAGAGCTTCGCGCCTTTTTTGAAGCGCACAGTGTACCGAAAAAACTGTACAGCCTGAAGGGGAACCATAACCACCGGATCTGCCTTGAGAAGGACTCCGACGGCTGGGAGATCTATTTCAGCGAAAAGAAATCAAAGGTAGGCCTGATGCGGTTCGCCTCGGAGGGGGAAGCCTGCGGCCGGATGAAGGATGAGATCAAAAAGGTGATGGAACTGGCCTACGGACTGACCTGGGCCCGGATCCCGAATTGAATATGCTTACTGCAAAGGGCCGGGAAAACTCCCGGCCCTTTTTCCTCTTGCTTTCAGTTGGAAGTATGCTATAATAAGCCGAAAAGATCCTAAAAGATCATACATATCAGAGCAAAGTAGGGTTCCGCGCGTTAAGTTGTCAGAGGATGGGGAGTTGCCCTGAACCGAAAAGCCCGTTTCCGGGCTTGCGA